>JAPLCW010000004.1 GCA_026392015.1 Candidatus Auribacterota bacterium
GCGGGAGGGGCGGATCAGCCCGACTTAAAACTGGACCATGAAAGAGCGAGCGCAATCAGAGTCTCCCTTGAAGAAGTCAATATGTGTGGCTGAGACCACGTGCGAGACTTTGCGCAATTGCTGGGGATCCAACTGGCTGGATTGGCGATCCGCCCCTCCTTATTACATAACGGTGACATCGGGGGATGTCGATTTGTCCTGCCCCTCACCCGACCCCGAAACAAACTGGGCGGAATCTCTTCGATTCCAAACCCGTGGCATGGATAGGGCGGCAAGAGGGCCTGATAGTATTTCCAGGACGCGGAGCATACTAATGCATGTTCCGCAATCATCCGGAGCAGTGGCAGTAATGGCTAATCGGATGATAGAGCCTCGATAAGGGTTTGGAGCGGGACATCTCCCGCAGCCAGCGTAGCCCGGGAAATTAAGTCAGGACGTTCGCATCTTCGTCGGTGTCGCCGGGGAATAAACAAAGGGGAAACACCGCTTCTCCTCGGTAGAGGATTTTGTCATTTTTTTATTGCAGGCGGAGGCCTTATAAGGGTTTTGATTCGACCGCCAGTGGCTGGTTTTGAATCGACCGGTGACAGCTGTCTCATCTCCTTGCATTCCAAAAGATTGCTTCGTCGCTTCGCTCCTCGCAATGACATTGTAAAGCTATTTATGGCACACGACACTAGTTACCTAGACGTACGTAATTAACTGGCGACAAACATGATAGAAATAAAATAGGGGTGTAGACCAAGATGATAGAAGGAAAATATTCCCACAAGTCTTGACGGAATATTCGTGATATACCTATTTGCACGCCAAGTAATTGCATACAACGTCTACAGGACGTTGATAGACGTTGTATGTAACTAACTCGCAGTGAAAATGATAGATAATTAATTGTCCCGCAAATATTGACGGGCAAATTTTTATATACCAACTTGCCCGCTAGGCAGTTAGCTACAACGTCTACAATGTGATATCGCGGCCGTTTTTTATAACATAGAGTGGGGCTTCGTGGTTCCAGATCGCTTCCCAGACCGAATCCGCGTTCAGGACGACTAGGTCGGCCTTGTTTCCTTCCTTGAGGCCATACTCCTTGATACCCATCGCCTGGGCCGCCCGGGTGGTGATGAGATCGTAGAGAATTTCCATGTCTTGAACGGTGATCATCCACATAAGGTGCGCCGCGAGGAAGGCCACTTCCAGCATGTTGTTCCGGCCGAACGGATAGTATGCGTCCGCGATATCGTCCTGGCCGAGTGCGATTCCCACACCGGCATTGTAGAGATCGCGCACCCTTGCGTGAAGGGGGCCGGTCTGGGGATCGCTCACAACACCGACCCGCGCCTTCTTGAGCAGCGCCTCGATCTTCCTGTAGTAGGGCTCCGGATAGAGCGCCATGGCTCGCGCGTGCTGGGCGGTGACGCGGCCCTCCCAGCCGATCTCCAATGTCTTAAGAATCAGCTTTTCGAGCGTGCGGAGGCCTGGATCACCGGCATCGTCCACGAGCATAGAGACATCCTTATTGTACCGCTTCGCGAGCGCGAACATCGCATCCACGTGCTTCTGAGAATCCGCATCCGTATACTCAATCCAGGGGATGCCGCCGACGACATCCGCCCCCATGTCGAGGGCCTTTTCGACCCACTGATCAGCGCCGGGGTCTCGCACCACACCATCTTGAGGAAATGCGACGACCTGGATCTCAACCTGATCCTTGAACTCCTCTCTCGCCCTGAGGAGCGCCTTGACACCCTCGAGCTTCGCCTTCGTATCCGTGTCCGCGAAGGCGCGGATGTGCGTGTTGCCGAACTTGATCGCGAGCCTCATGGCCTTTCGCACATTCTCGATGATCCATTTCTCATTGTAGTGCGCCTTCACCTTCGCCGCCTGCTCGATGGCGGTCATTGCCCCGCCCATCGATCCGGTCGTGTACGAGCTGAGTGCGTCCATGCCCACCATTGATAATGTGTACACCTTGCAGAGATGAAGATGTCCGTTGATAAACGATTCGGTGACGAGCTTGCCGCCCGCGTCAATTTTCTTCTTTGCGTCGCTCCCGAGCTTCTGGCCGATCTTCAGGATCCGCCCGTCCCTTATCCCGATGTCCAGCGTCTTCCCTTTCGAAAACCTTGTGCGCGCATTCCTGACAAGCAAATCAAATTTCATCGTGTTCCCCTTTCTGTTCGATGACCAGGCTGCAAAACATGTGTGGAGTGCCTCTTCACCCTATCCTCTTTCCTGAGGAGGAGACAGGGTGCTATTCTCCCATCACCAAAAGACTAACTCATTACAACAATAGTCCGTTTTAATAAACCGGAGGGGTGATATAATACTACATTTACGATTGTCACGGGAATATCTGAATTGAGGGCCGAATTGCCTCAGTCATACAGGGGTGATCATTCCCGCCAAAGCGGGAATCAAGCGCAAGAGCCGGACTCCTGCTGGAGTTTACCCTCGTGAAAACGGGGGCAGGAGTGACATGCTTCCCCTGAGACTGACCAATCACAGGATGATGATATGGTAAAAATAGATCCAGCAATAATAAGTGATGCGGTTGCCCGGGCATTGAAAGAGGACGTAGGCACAGAAGACGTCACAACGCTTGCGGTTGTGCCGCCGAACGAGGCAGTGGAGGCGGCGATTGTGGCGAAGGAGGAATGTGTAGTCGCCGGGTTGCCAGTGGCCGATGCGGTATTCGCGCATCTCGACCCACGTGTGAAATTCGAAGCTCTCGTACGCGATGGCTCGGTAGTTTCTCGAGGCGAGCGAATGGCGCTCCTGCACGGATATGCGTCGCCCATCCTCACGGGTGAACGGGTGGCCCTCAATTTTCTCCAGCACCTCTCGGGTATCGCAACTCTCACGAGGAAAGTTGTGGATCTGGTGAAGGACACAGGTGCAACGATCTTGGATACGCGCAAAACGATGCCCGGCCTCAGGTATTTGGAGAAATACGCGGTTGCCATGGGCGGCGGTACAAATCATCGCATGGGGCTTTTCGATCGCGTGCTCATTAAGGATAACCATCTTCGCATCCAGCTGCGGTATGGCGCAGACGCGATCGCACGGGCGGTTGCTCTCGTGAGAGAGAAGAGACCGGGAATGCCTATTGAAGTCGAGGCAGACAGCATCGAGGCAGTCGAAGCCGCCGTGGACGCCAAAGCGGACTGCATCCTTCTCGACAATATGACGGCAGACGAAATCAAGGAGGCAGTCGGACTGATCAACGGCCGCGCATCGATCGAAGCATCCGGAGGCATCACCCTGGAAAATGTGCGTGAGATTGCGCTCGCCGGCGCGCAGTTCATATCCATCGGCTGCTTGACTCATTCCGCGAAGGCCGCGGACATAAGCCTCGATATATTGACGTGAGCCGGGCTGTATGATTCCATTTCCGGCAGCGAAGCCGAAGCACATAACGGTGCACACCGCATGGAACTGAGCACAGAGGATCGCATCATTCATCGGCTGGTTGGCGCACAGGGGTTCATCTCGGGGGAGGAGATTGCGCATGATTTACGCATCTCTAGGACCGCTGTCTGGAACCATGTGGCGCACCTCAAGGAGACCGGATTTGAAATAGAATCCTTTCCTCACCTCGGTCACCGCCTTCTGACGCTGCCGGATAAACTCCTCCCCGCGCTCGTGTCGCATGACCTGAAAACCAGGCTCATGGGCCGCAGCATTATGTATTTCGAAGAGACAACCTCCACTAGCGACGAAGCGGACAGGCTGGCGAGGAAGGGAGAACGGGCGGGAAGCGTTGTTATCGCGGAGAAGCAGACATCCGGACGAGGGAGGATGGGGCGCGTGTGGGAATCCCCGGTGGGGAAAGGGGTGTATCTCTCGATCATTCTTCGCCCCGCACTGCCTCCGGCGAGGATCAGCTTCATAACGCTCTCTTCCGCGATTGCTGCGCGCAACGCGATTCAACAATGCGCGGGGCTTCGTGCATTTCTGAAATGGCCGAACGATCTGCTTATTTCAGGGAAAAAGGCGTGCGGGATATTGACAGAGATCAAAACTGAAGCGGATCGGATAGACTATGCTATTGTAGGCGTTGGAATGAATGTGAATCAGACCTTATTTCAGCTACAGGGGCTGCCGGAAGCCACATCACTGCGGGTGGAGACGGGTGTGGCCGTATCAAGGCTTGAGATCGCAAAAGCATTTCTCGAAGCGTTTGACCACACATACACGATTTTAATGGAGGGGGGATATAAAGAAATAATTGATCTCTGGCTCGGCGCCTCTGAAACAATCGGCCGGCGGATTATTGTCCGGTCTCTTTCGGGCGAAAAATCAGAGGGCGTGGCCACCGGACTCGATGAAGATGGATGTCTGCTGCTCAGGCTTGATACCGGAATGACGAAACGGATTACCGGCGGCGACGTGCGTATAGTGTGATTAGCAACTCATTAACTCCATAACGGGAACCTGCTCACGAGAGGATGGGCAGATGTGAGAAAGGCTCGAAAATATGTCAACCACTGAACGACATTTCCTGGTGATCGATGTCGGAAATACCACCGCGCACTTCGGAATTTGCACCAGAGAGCGGGTTGTTGATCAATTTCGCGTGCCCAGTAATCCACGGGCAATTCTCGGGGAAGGAATCAGAAGAGTGAAAAAGGTTTCTCGCGCGATTCACCTGATTCCGCGAGTACTGATTTCAAGCGTCGTTCCGCAAGTGAACCCCGCGCTGGCGCGCCTCTGTCGGGCAGCCGGTTTTCAGCCGCACTGGCTTGGCCATAGAACCGCAACAGGGTTACGGCTACTCTATAAAAAGCCTTCCGAGATAGGGGCGGACAGAATCGCCAATGCGCTCGCGGCGAAAGAGATTTATGGGGCGCCCGCGATCGTTGTGGACATGGGGACCGCCATCACGTTCGATTGTCTATCAAGATCGGGTGCGTATATGGGAGGAGTTATCGCGCCGGGGCTGAGGCTCTCATGTGAAGCCCTGGCGGAGAGAACGGGGCTTCTCCCCTTGGTGGATATCAAAATTCCTCCAGGCTTCATGGGGAAGAGCACGATACACGCCATACAATCAGGCATCGTTCACGGGACCAGGGCGCTTATCGCCGGTATCATTGCGGGTCTGCGCCGCGAAATGGGGGGCAGACCGCGCGTGATCCTCACCGGAGGCCAGCTTGAGCTGATAGTGAGGGGCTGGCGCCACCCCGGAATCATCGATCCATTCCTCACACTGCATGGGTTGCGTATTGCATACAATAAAACAGTAGTTAGTAGTGAGTAGCGAGTAGTTAGGGAAAGATAAATAAAGAAATGTAACAGATTAGTGAATAGCAGATAGTCAGGGATGAGAGACAGCAGTAAGCTAGTGATCATTAGAGACAAGCCAAAATGAAAGGCGGTAGTATGGGATAGTAGCCTGATGAGAGGGAGAACATGAGATCATAACATCTGTTATTGTTGTTCCCTAACTACTCGCGACTAACTACTATCTACTATCTTCATGAAGTTCATCGTCGGCATGTCGGGTGGTGTGGATAGCGCTGTGGCAGCGCTCCTGCTGAAAGAGCAGGGGCACCAGGTCACGGGTATAACGTTGAAGCTGTGGGCCGCAGGCCGCGGAGCCACCGTTGAATCTCAAAATATTAGATCAGCCCGGGCAGTATGCGAACAGATCCAGATCGAGCATCGGGTCATTGATGCGGAAGACGTGTTTCGAGACCGTATCATTTCATATTTCTGCCGCGAGTATCAGAGGGGGCGTACACCCAACCCCTGCATTGTGTGCAACCCGGAGATAAAATTCTCGACCCTGCTCCGGTACGCCGATGAAATCGGAGCGGATTTAATCACGACGGGGCACTATGCAAGGCTTGAAAAAGGGGATGGAAGGATTCTCCTCATGCGCGGCGTGGATAGAAGCAAAGACCAGGCATACTTCCTCTACCGATTGACACAGCAGATTTTACGCAGAACGATTTTCCCGCTCGGCGAGCATCACAAAAGAGATGTGAGACGGATCGCCGCCACTCATGGCCTGACTGTTCAGGATCGTCCGGAGAGCCAGGAGATTTGTTTTATCCCGGACGATGATTACCGCTCCTTTCTCAGAGAGACTCTCGGCGATTCGATCACCCAGGGCGATATTATCGACGCGCGCGGCAACAGGATAGGGACGCATTCGGGAATAGAATTTTTCACCGTGGGGCAGAGGAGCGGGCTTTCGCTGAATTCGAAGACACGACAGTACGTGCTATCGATCGATTCCGAGCGGGATACCATCACCGTCGGAGGGATCGATGATCTCGCATTGCACGAGATGCGTGTGTCGGATATAAACTGGATCTCTTTTGATTCCCCGCCTGCTTCGTTCAGGGCTCTGGTGAAGATCCGCTATAATCATCCAGGGGTTATGAGTACGGTGGAGCCCGCGGCGGATTGCACGGCTCTGGTGAAATTTGATGCACCGCAAAAAGCCGTAACGCCGGGACAGGCCGCGGTCTTTTATGACGGCGATAGGGTCATCGGAGGGGGATGGATTGATTAAATTCAAAATCTAAAATTCAAACTCCCGCATAGCAGTAAGTATTAAGCCATAAGCTATAAGCAAAATGCTTATGGCTTACAACTTAAGGCTGGTTTGGGATTTATTTTAGATTTTGAATTTTGCTTTTTTAATTTATTGGATCAGCGGCCAGGGGGTAGACCTGGAAGGAGGTAAAATGTCTGAGTGCATATTTTGTAAAATTGCGAGCAAGGAAATGAAAAGCAGCATTGTCTATGAGGATGATGAGATTGTGGCATTCAAAGACATCGAGCCCAAGGCCCCGGTGCATCTGCTCATCATACCGAAGAAGCATATCAGTGGATTGACGGAGTTGGGCAAGGCGGACGAGCTTTTAATCGGCAGGATTGTGGGCTTGTCAAAGACGCTCGCCGAGCAATTTTCTTTCTCACAATGCGGATTCAGGCTTGTGGCCAACTCAGGGCCTGATGCGGGGCAGGCGGTTGAGCATATTCATTTTCATCTCCTGGGAGGGCGAAAATTTGGTTGGCCGCCGGGGTGATAGTGAAAAAACGAGACGGCGAATGGGCGAAACGGCGAGAGGGCGAGAAGGAAAAGGGTGTAACGGTATAAGGAGAGACGGCGAGTGAGGGAGCTGGCGAGGGGGCGAGAAACGAAGCGGAACAACAATGACGGATGGGGCGGCGAGTTATCAACAGGCTTAGCCGAGACTTTCCCCCTGGGACACTGAGTCCCGCAGGGACGAATGTGACGTCTCGGCTACGGGGTGGGTAGAAATCCCCTTCTGTTATATATCGGATTTCGAGTCAGACGGAACATTTGACATAATCTGCTATGGCTGAAAGAGTTGAAAAGAAAGTCGGGTTGATGCTGCGAGAACGTAATCTAACCATTGCTATTGCCGAGTCATGCACAGGCGGACTCCTTGGCCACATGGTCACACAGGTCCCCGGGAGCTCGGACTATTTTATGGGAGGAGTCATTGCCTACCATAACGATGCGAAAATTAAACTCCTGGGGGTCAAAGGGATGACGATCAAAAGATATGGCGCGGTGAGCAGGCAGACAGCTATTGAGATGGCCGACGGCGCGTGTCGGATATTCCGCGCCGACATCGCCCTCTCCACCACGGGAATCGCCGGGCCGGGCGGCGGAACAGTGGAAAAGCCCGTGGGGCTTGTCTATATCGGACTTGCCACAATGCGGGGGAAAATGGTAAAAAAGCATCTGTTCAGCGGTAGCCGCCATAATATTAAAAAGAAGGCGGCATATGCAGCCCTTGTTACCCTGCAAGAATATTTAGCGGTGATGAAATGAGCATACGCCTGTTCATAGCAATTGAGCTCCCTTCCGTGCAGAAGCAGCGTCTGGGGGATATTCAGAGCAAGCTGAAGCGAAAGGCGCCGGCAGTCAGGTGGGTAAATCCAAACAACATACATCTTACACTCAAATTCTTGGGGGATATGGAAGAAAATTCAGTGCCCGAAGTCGAAAAGATTGTGGATGCCTGTGCGCGTGAGAGCCGTCCATGCTCCATACGCTTGTGCGGAGTGGGAGCCTTTCCCAATATTCACAGTCCGAGGGTGATCTGGGTTGGCATAAAGGATGATAGCGGCACCCTAAAGAGCCTCGCGCAAAAATTGGAGAGCCTGCTGACGAAGCTCGGCGTCGAAGAAGACGGACGCCCCTACAGCCCCCATCTCACGCTCGGCAGAGTTAAGGAAAAGATCCGGGGGATGTCATGTGCCGATGCCCTCTCACCCCTCAAGGACGAGGAAGCGGGTGAGGTTATGGTGGAAGAAATCTCTCTCATCCGAAGCGATCTGACCCCTGATGGACCGATCTACACTACCCTCCATCAGGCAAGGTTGGGCTGAAGATGTTCATCGCGGACAGCCCTGATTTCATGCCCCCTTTCGGCAATGCCATCCCCCGTGATGTGACGTCGGTCCCACCGCGACCGTAGCAGAGACGTCACATTCGTCCCTGCGGGACTCAGTGTCCCATGGGGAAAGTCTCGGTTACCCCTGTGGATAAGTCGCCGCCTCGTCCTGGACGAGAGATGGGTGAAAATAATTGGAATAAATTTCCGTTTCAACTCGTCTACTATAGTGAAAGGAGGGATACTGGATCAATGACGGTGGGGACGCGTACTCCTCACTCTTGTATTATTTCCAATTCATTTGGGGAATAGCGGACGCCAGATAGGACAGTTCCAGTCTGGCAGGTTAAGGGAAGAGGTAGTGTCTCAATTGCATGTAGAGTATAGCTATTCTATGTTGTAGGGCCGCGATCCTTCGGCAAGGTCCCTTCGACTGAGTTTATACTGAGCGTAGCCGAAGTGCTCAGGGTCTTCGACAGGACAAGTTTTATCGCGCCCGGGTTCGACCCTTCGGCCGAGTTTATACTGAGCGCAGCCGAAGTGCTCAGGACAGGTTCATCGAACCCCTACAAATCAACGGTACCCAAATTGAGTCACTGCAAGGAAGAAGATTATTTATCGTGAATAGGGGTGATTTGTTATAATTTTCTACTTCAGCCGGAAGGAGGACAACAATGGCGCAGAAAGAAGAAGTAAAGGAATCAAAGGTGGCCGAGGAAAAGGGGAAAGCACTGGAGATCGCCCTGTCGCAGATCGAGAAGCAATTCGGCCAGGGTGCCATAATGAAGCTGGGCGCGCACGCCGCGAAGATCAGCATTCCCACGATCACCACGGGTGCCCTCTCACTTGATATCGCTCTCGGGATCGGCGGGCTGCCGAGGGGGAGGATCATAGAAATATTCGGCCCGGAATCCTCCGGGAAAACGACGCTTGCCATGAACGTGGTCGCGAACGCGCAGCGGGCAGGCGGCACCGCGGCCTTTATCGATGCCGAGCACGCGTTCGACGCTGCATATGCCCAGAGGATTGGAATCAACCTGGACAATATGCTCATATCCCAGCCTGACTGCGGAGAGGATGCGCTCAATATTACCGAGGTGCTGGTGCGCAGCAATGCGGTGGATGTGATCATTGTGGACACGGTCGCCGCGCTCGTGCCCAGGGCGGAGATCGAGGGAGAAATGGGCGACTCCCACATGGGACTCCAGGCGAGGCTCATGTCCCAGGCGTTGCGCAAACTCACCGCCTGCATCAACCGCTCGAAAACATGTTGCATCTTCATCAACCAGATAAGGGAGAAGATCGGCGTGATGTTCGGGAACCCGGAGACAACTCCTGGCGGCAGGGCGCTGAAATTCTACTCGTCCATCCGCCTGGACCTGCGCAGGATTGAGAGCTTCAAGAACAGCCAGGGCGTCGTCCTGGGGAACCGGGTCAGAGCGAAGGTGGTAAAAAACAAACTTGCCCCGCCGTTCCGCACCGCGGAGTTCGATATCTTATTCGATGAGGGAATCTCGCGAGAGGGCACGATCCTCGATGTGGGTGTGGAGCAGGGGATCATCGAGAAGAAGGGGGCATGGTTCACTTATGGGAACGAGAAACTAGGGCAGGGAAGGGATGCATCCCGGCAGCTGCTGAAGGAGAACGCAAAACTCGCAAAGGAGATAACGCAGGCGATAAGGAAAAAGATGGACCTTAAATGAAGAGATACATCCTGGCGCTCCTCCTGATGGTGATCTGCGCCTCTCTTCTTATCGTGTCTGTAGCGAACTACGTTCCGGTGGAGCAAAAAAAGAGGAGGGTTCCCTCCCCCCCGGTTTCAGAAGGAGAGGAGAAATCCATCGACGAGATCGTTGAGCGGGTTGGGCCCGCTGTCGTCGCGATTGACACGAGGGAGCGGAGGACTCTGCAACCACGCTTCAACGACCCGATACTACGGTATTTCCTTGATGAATCAGACATGGTTGCTGAAATTGAGGGAATAGGGTCGGGGGTGATCTTCGATCCCGAAGGATATGTGGTGACCAATTCACATGTCGTGGGGGATGCTCAGGAGATCGGGGTTACTCTTGCGAACGGGAGGCAGATGGATGCGGAACTCTGCGCAGTCGATCCCGATAGGGATCTTGCGCTCCTCAAACTTCCGGAGGAGGACCTTCCCGTTGCGGAGTTGGGAGACTCCGATCACCTGATGGTCGGACAATGGGTTCTCGCATTCGGCAATCCTTTCGGGACAGCCTCGAAAACCGCGCAGCCTTCGGTGAGCGTCGGTGTGATCAGCGCACTCCATAGGAGAGTGAAGGTTCCAGAGGGGCTTGCATACGAGGATCTTATTCAAACCGATGCGGCGATCAACAGCGGGAATGATGGAGGGCCGCTCGTCGACCTCGGCGGGAGAGTGATAGGGCTGAACACGTTGATCCTCACTTCTTCCGGCGCCTCGACCGGCGTGGGGTTCTCCATCCCGGTCAGCGTGGTGAGGGAGGGTCTGGGTGAACTTACGCGGCAGTGCAAAGAAAAGCATCCGGAAAAAAGCAACCCAAAGGGGAGCACAGCCCAGCGATGGCACCTCCCCTGGTGATTCTGGATCTGGATATGGAAAGGCAATGGACGCTGCACTGATGCTCCTCTCCTTTCGCGGGAGGACGGAAAAGGAGCTGGCGCGCCGCCTTTCAGAAAAGGGATATGCGCACGAGACAATTGCCAGGGTATGCGAGAGACTAAAAGACCTGAAATATATTGATGACAGACAGTTCGCTGTTTTATGGCTCGGGTCATTTTCGGGCCCGCGTTGCAGGAGCCCCTGGGTGCTCAAGCGGGAACTGAAGAGAAAGGGAATAGACGCTTCGCTGGCAGATGAGCTGGTAGATGAAGCGCGCGGAGAAGATGATCTTTTTGAGGCTGCGTGTGAGCTCGTGCGCCAGCGAATCAAAAGATCCGGCATGTCCGACATGAGCAAGATGAAGGCAAGGCTTCAGAACCTGCTTCTCAGAAGGGGGTTCGACTACGAATTCATCCGCAAGGTATTGGCAGAGGCCATGCCCCGGGACACCGTTGCGGAAGGTCGTGAATAGTATGAGGATGAGAGAGGGTCAGTTCAGGGGCGAGGGAACCAGATGAAATCAGCAGAGATACGGGCTCAATTCATAGACTACTTTTGCAGGCTCGGGCATCGCTCTGTGCCGAGCGCGCCACTCGTACCCGCGGACGACCCGACGCTCCTCTTCACGAACGCGGGTATGAACCAGTTCAAAGATATTTTCCTCGGAACAGGCACGCGCGATTACAAAAGGGCGGTCAATTCCCAGAAGTGCATGCGGGTTTCCGGCAAGCACAACGATCTCGAGGATGTCGGGAGGGACACATACCATCACACCTTTTTCGAGATGCTCGGCAACTGGTCGTTCGGGGATTATTACAAGCGGGAGGCGATTACATGGGCGTGGGAACTCCTCACAAGGGAATGGAAAATCCCCGCCGATAAACTATGGGCGACGGTATTCCGCGATGACGACGAGGCGGCGAGGCTTTGGACGGAGGTGACGAGCATCGGGCGCGATCGTGTGCTGCGTTTCGACGAGAACGAGAATTTTTGGGAGATGGCCGAGACCGGTCCCTGTGGCCCCTGCTCGGAGATACACATCGACATGGGGGAGCGTCACTGTCGCCGGCACGAAGAGAAGGGACACCTCTGCACGGTCAACGGGGGATGCGGGAGATTCATCGAGTTATGGAATCTTGTGTTCATACAATATAACAGGGATGGAAAGGGCGTCCTGCACGATTTGCCGCAAAGACATGTGGATACGGGGATGGGTTTCGAACGGCTCGTTGCCATCCTGCAGGGGGTTGGCTCAAACTACGATACGGATCTCTTCATGCCGATCATCAACGCAATCGAAGAAACATCCGGCGTTCGGTACCAGCCCGAGGGTGAACGCGCAACGGCATTCCGGGCGATAGCGGATCACATACGCGCGCTCAGTTTCGCCCTATCTGACGGAGCCTTGCCTTCGAACGAAGGGCGGGGCTATATCCTCAGAATGATACTCAGGCGCGCGGTGAGGTACGGGCGAACACTCGGGCTTGAGGAGCCGTTCCTGTACACGCTGGTTCCCAGTGTCTCCGGGATCATGGGGGATGCGTATCCGGAGCTCAGGCAGCATCGGGAGCATGTGAGCAGGGCCATACTCTCCGAAGAGGAGCGCTTCCACAACACACTCGCCTTCGGACTGGGCTTGCTCTCGGAAATTATTGAAAAAACCAAGGGGCAGGGACGGAAGACCGTCTCCGGCGAGGATCTTTTCAGGCTCTACGACACGTATGGATTCCCCATTGACCTCGCCGGCGTCGTTGCCCGTGAGGAGGGGCTTGCCATCGATAGTGAATCTTTCGGGAAACTGATGGTGGAGCAGAAAGAAAGGGCGCGCGCGGCATGGAAAGCTGAACCGATTCGCGGTGTCGAGCCCGTCTATCGGAAGATTCTGGAGCGCGAGGGCACATCTGCATTTTGCGGATATGAAAATACCCTCGCACAGGCGGTGGTGAAAGCGCTCGTCAAAGATGGTCAAGAGGTGAAACGTCTCACCGAAGGCGAAGAAGGCGAGATCATCCTTGATACGACTCCATTTTACGCGGAAGCGGGTGGCCAGGTGGGTGATTCGGGAAGGATCTACAGCGATCGCGCGACCGCATTGGTCGCTGACACGCAGTCGCCGGCTCAAAGGCTCACCGTCCACGCGGCGAAGGTGATCAATGGAGAATTGTGCATCGGCGATTCCGTGACGGCTGAAGTGGATGAGCAAAAGAGAATGGAGGCGGAGCGGAGCCACACCGCCACACACCTCCTCCAGAATGCCCTGCGCCAGGTCTTGGGAGAGCATATCAAGCAGGCAGGGTCGCTTGTGGCTCCGGGCAGGCTGCGGTTTGATTTCACGCACTTTACCGCGCTGTCCTCGATGGAGATGGAGCGAGTCGAGGAGGTTGTCAACGAGCGGATACGGGATAACGCGCCGCTCCAGATATATGAGCTGCCGTTCGAGGAGGTTCGGGCGAAGGATATCATCGCCATCTTCGGGGAGAAATATGGGGACCGTGTCAGGGTGGTCGATGCCGGGGGTTACAGCAGAGAGCTCTGTGGGGGAACTCACGTACGTTCGGTAGGGGAAATCGGCATCTTTGTACTACTGAGCGAAGGGTCCGTTGCGGCGGGGGTCAGGAGAATCGAGGCGCTGACAGGAGCGGCGGCGTTCCGCTATCTGAAGAAGAGGGAGGGGCAGATCAAGGGAGTCGCCAGTCTATTCAAGACCGACCCGGATACTGTTATGGAAAGGGTCGAGGCGATGCGGAAGGAAAACAAGGCCCTGAAAAAGAGTTCCGGCCGCGAAAATATCAAACAACGCATCGGCGATGCCGCGGATCTTGTTACGAAGGCGCGAAATGTGGGCGATATCCCTGTTATTGCGGTTGAGCTCGAGGGATTGGACACCGACGCCTTGAGGAATGCCGGAGATCATGTGAAACAGAAACTGAAGACAGGGGTAATACTTCTCGGATCGCGCGGCGATGACACTGCACACCTTGTGTGTATGGTGACGGATGACCTTGTTAAAAAAGGCTTCCATGCGGGAAAGATAGTAAAAGAGCTGGCATCCATTATCGCTGGAAACGGTGGAGGGAGGCCTCAGATGGCGCAGGCCGGAGGGTCCGCGCCCGATAAGCTGCCGGAAGCGTTAGAAAAGATATCTGAGCTCGTTGCTCGGATTTCGGAGGGGTGAGGAGAGCGTACGTCAGGAGGGGGCGTGAGTAACGAATATGAACGCTGTGGAAAAGATTGTATCTGAAATTATTGAGAAGGTAAGGCGCCAGGGGGATCGCGCCCTGGTCAGCCTCTCGATGAAGTACGATCATGTGCGTCTCCCGCGAGGAGGGATACGGGTTCCGCGATCAGAAATTGCATCCGCGGTACAATGCGCGGGGATCGATTTCGCTCGCCTTATACGAACTGTTGCCCGGAATATCGCCGCATACCACAGGGCGCAGCTTCCCCGCGACAGGGCATTCAAGAATATGCACGGCGCCCGAGTGGGGTGGCGTTATGTTCCGGTGGAGAGGGTGGGGGTGTATCTTCCGGCGGGAAAGGCGCCGCTTGTATCCACAGCGCTCATGACAATTGTCCCTGCAAAGGTGGCGGGAGTCTGTGATATCACTGTTGCGTCACCGCCCCAGCGGGATGGCAGGATCAACCCGTTTGTCCTCGCCGCATGCCATCTTCTCGGCGCAGACAGGATTGTACGAGTGGGAGGCGCGCAGGCAATCGCCGCAATGGCGCTGGGGACAAAGAGCATTCCCAGGGTTGACCTGATCGTCGGCCCAGGGAATGTGTACGTGACGGAGGCAAAGCGCCAGCTCTATGGGCGGGTCGGGATCGACATGACAGCGGGGCCGAGCGAGGTCGCCATCGTCGCCGACGAGAGTGCCCCGCCAGGTCTCGTCGCCGCCGACCTCCTTTCCCAGGCGGAGCACGACCGGCTGAGCGTCGCAATACTGTTTACCACCTCAGCCCGGCTCATCCGCCGCGTGAAGGAGGAAATCACAAAGCAATCGCGGCAATCGAACGAGAGTGTGAGCGGAGTGCGCTATGTAAAATGCAAGAACATCGGAGACGCGGCGGAATCGATTAACCGGATGGCACCGGAACATCTGCAGATTATGACGGTCGATCCCGGTGCATTTGCTGCACGCGTCCGCAACGCGGGAGCGATCTTTGCGGGGTCTTTCAGTGCCACGGCGTTCGGAGACTATGTCGCGGGGCCGAGTCATGTGCTCCCGACCGGAGGGACGGCGAGGTTTTTCTCCGCCCTCTCTGTGGAAACATTTCTCAAAAGGATAAGTTGTATACGGTACAATAGAAATTCCGCAGCCAAAGCCATCCCATTGGCGGAAAAGCTTGCGCAAATCGAAGGCCTCCAGGCTCACGCACGCGCTCTCCGCCTGCGGGTAGAGAGGTAAAGAGATATGGGCATATTCCGAAGCGACATTGAAAAGATGAAGGGGTACACGCCGGGTGAGCAACCGCCTCCAGGCACGGAGTATCTAAAGCTCAATACCAATGAAAACCCCTATCCTCCCTCGCCGCGGGTGAAGGAGGCGATCCTGGAGGAGATGGAGCGGCTGCGCCTCTACCCCGAACCGATGGCGGACAGGCTGAGAGAACGGATCTCCGAGATCTATCAGGTCCCCGCAGAAAATATTCTCGCCGGAAACGGCTCGGATGAGCTCCTTACCATGGTTACGCGGACATTTGCAGACAAAGGAGATTTGGTGGTCTTCCCGACACCCACGTATACCCTTTACAAGACCCTCTGTGAAATACAGGGGGCGCGCTGTTATCAGGTGCCCTTTAGAGAAGATTTCTCCCTTAACGAAGATTTCATCTCGCAAAAGGCGAAAATCGTCTTTATCGCAAATCCCAACTCTCCCTCCGGCACGGTTGTTGCGGAAGATGTCCTGGCGAGAATCGCTTCGCGAATCTCCGGAGTGCTGGTGATCGACGAAGCGTATGTCGATTTTGCGAGGAAGAATTGCCAGGGCCTTCTCGCGAAGCATAAAAATGTGATTATTCTCCGGACCCTCTCCAAGTCGTTCTCCCTTGCGGGATTACGAGTTGGTTACGCTCTGGCCGAGAAGACCATTATTGAGAATCTGCACAAGGTGAAGGACTCGTACAATGTGAGCAGGCTCTCGATTGCAGGCGGTGCTGCCGCCCTTGGCGATATCGCATGGATGCGCGAGAATATGAAAAAAATCATCGCGTCACGGAGGCGCCTTGTGTGGGGGCTTAAAGAACTCGGCTTCTCCATCTATCCGTCAGAGTCAAATTTTGTCCTGGCCAGGATTGAATTCTACCCCGCCGAGCAGATCTATCGGCAGTTGAAGAGAAGGAAGATCCTGGTCCGGTACTATGACACCCCTGTCCTGAAAGACTGCCTGAGGATCAGCATCGGTACTGATCAGGATATCAAGCGCCTCATCGTCGAGATTGCGGAGATCACCGGATGGAAATCGCCACAGCAAAAAGTTGAATGTGCAAAGTTGAAAGAATTCGAAAATATATATCACAGTCAAAAACGAAAAACCGAAGGTTGATGGGCCGGAGTAGGCGTTGCCCGCAACCGAATTCATCTGTAATACGCATTGAAACATAAATGATCAACACAGATAACCGCAGATGAACACAGATGGGCAAGGTCAAGAAATTGCCCAAAGGTCGTTGTCGAATTTATCTGTGTGTATCGGTTTTAACCTGGATTATTCAGCAGACGAATAAAAGAGCAATTTTAACGGCCAAACATATGAAACCGCAGATTGCGCGGATTGGGCGGATTAAACAATGCAAATCAGCGTAATCCGCGGTTAAAACATTAAAAGTTGGTGAATAAATCAGGTTAAATCTGTGTTTATCTGTGATACGCATTGAAACATAAATGATTATCACAGATACATACTGATAAAGTGATACACTGCGAAACAATGAGCAAGGGTTTAGTATTAGAACGTCACGGAGGCAAACAGTGAAAGCGAGAAAGTCGGCGATCAATAGGAAGACCCGCGAGACGGACATCCGGTTAAAGCTCAACCTGGACGGGACCGGTGTTTCCAGGGTATGCACAGGCATCGGTATCTTCGACCATATGCTCGAGCTGTTTTCCAAACATTCGCGCATAAATTTGGACGTCACGGCGAAGGGAGATCTGCGGGTTGACGATCACCACACGGTGGAGGACATAGGAATCTGCATTGGCGAGGCGTTGAGAGAAGCCCTCGGGAGTAAAGCGGGCATCGACCGCTATGGATTCTGCATGCTCCCGATGGATGAGGCGCTTGTTTCGGTGGCGATGGACCTGAGCGGGCGGGCGCACCTGCGTTACGACGTGAAGACCGGCCGTCAGAAGATCGGGGGCTTTGATCTTCAACTGATCGAGGAATTTTTCCAGGCGCTTGTGGGCGCTGCGCGCATCACGCTTCACGTGCAATTGATATGCGGCAAGAATCCACACCATATCATCGAGGCTGTATTCAAAGCAGTGGCCAGGGCGCTCGGGATGGCAGTGCGCAGGGCCCGGGGGGGAAGGGGAATCCCCTCTACCAAAGGGAAACTCTGAGGTTCGGAGAGAGGACCGGAAAAAAGATCGGATGAAGAGAACCAGTGAGATCGGGTGATGCCGTGAAGAAACGGGACTCTACGATTGTTATTGTGGACTACGGGATGGGGAACCTGCACAGTGTCCAGAAAGCATTTGAGAAGTGCGGAGGTAAGGCAGTCACCGTTCATACGCAGGCGGAAATTGCAGATGCCGATGCACTGGTAGTCCCCGGAGTGGGCTCTTTCGGGGATTGCGTCGGAAATTTAAGGCATCGCGGCCTCAAGGAGCCAATCATTGAATTCATCAAGTCGGGGAAACCGTACCTCGGGATCTGTCTCGGATTGCAGATCCTTTTCTCTACCAGCGAGGAAGCGGAAGGCGAGGAGGGATTGGGTATCTTTCGCGGCCGGGTGGAGAAATTCAGGGTAGATCTCAAGACTCCGCACATGGGGTGGAATACGCTCGATCTGAACCAACGCGGAAGAGACTGCCCTTTGTTTAAGGGGATTCAGGAGGGAGCATACGCCTACTTTGTGCATTCCTACTATGCAGTCCCGGAGGACAAGGAGATCATCGCCGCAGAAACACAGTACGGCACACGGTTCACCTCGGCGATCTGGAAGGATAATGTCATTGCCACCCAATTTCATCTGGAGAAGAGCCAGAATATAGGGCTCAGGATGATTAGTAATTTTATTAAGAGCGTTGCGGGAAATTAGGAACACATTAATCAGAAATAAGGAGCGGCGGTCCCGTGATTGTGATCCCTGCGGTTGATATACGGAACGGCAAATGCGTGAGGCTCTACCAAGGGAGGAAGGAGAGGGAGATCATTTATGGCGATGACCCGGCGCAGATGGCGCTGCGTTGGCAGAGGGAAGGCGCGCAATACCTCCACGTAGTCGATCTCGACGGGGCGTTTGAGGGGGAGCCGCAAAACCTTAACTCTTTAAAAGAGATCCTCGGAAAGGTGACCATCCCAATTGAGTTTGGCGGAGGCTTGCGGAAGATGGAGTTTGTGGAGCAGGTGTTCAAATGGGGGGTTGATAGAGTAGTCATTGGCACCGCGGCTGTCCGGGATAGGAATTTTATCCGAGAGTCGGTTGCGTCATTTGGCAGGAGGATATTCCTGGGGCTGGATATGAGAAACGGACTCCTCGCGGTAGAGGGGTGGATGGAGCAGTCCGATATATCCATGGAGAGAATGCTTGTCGATGTTCAAGAGATCGGTGTGGGAGGGGTAATCTGTACGGATATAAGTTCCGATGGCACGCTCGCCGGGCCAAACTTCGCAATGCTGGAGAAGGTGCTCTCGTCGTGCCAGCTCAGGGTCATCGCTTCCGGAGGAGTTAAGACGGTGGAGCATCTCCGGCAGCTCAGGGCACTGCGCGGCGGCGCTCTCTATGGCGTTATCGTGGGCAGGGCCCTCTATTCGGGCGACCTGAAGCTGGAGGATGCCCTGAAGGCTCTCGCCGAGGGCGAAGGAGCAGGGCGCGAATGTTAGCCAAGCGAATCATCCCCTGCCTTGATGTGAAAGAAGGGCGGGTGGTCAAGGGCATCAATTTCGTGAGATTGAGGGATGCGGGCGATCCCGCCGAGGCGGCCATTGCATATGACTCCGCCGGTGCCGATGAACTGGTTTTTCTCGATATTACCGCATCGCATGAGAAAAGGCCGATACTCATTCAACTGGTGGAGCGCACTGCGGAATCGATCTTCATGCCGCTTACCGTGGGGGGTGGAATCAGGGGTCTCGATGATATCCGGACCCTGCTCCGCGCGGGCGCGGACAAAGTTTCAATCAACACGGCCGCGGTTGAGGATCCCGGGTTCATCGGCCGCGCCGCCCGGATGTTCGGTTCACAGTGCATCGTTCTCGCAATCGACGCAAAGAAACGAGGGGAGGGGTGGCAGGTACACATACATGGCGGCAGGACACCCGTCGATCTCGATGCGCTCCGATGGGCGCGGCGGGGGGTGGAACTCGGTGCGGGAGAAATCCTGCTCACGAGCATGGACGCGGACGGGACGAGGGATGGGTACGATATCGAGCTGACACGGCAAGTCTCGGAAGGTGTTTCTGTGCCGGTCATCGCCTCAGGGGGTGCAGGAACGCTTGATCATTTGTATGAGGTGCTGACCCGTGGGAAGGCGGACGCGGCTCTCGCGGCGTCGATCTTTCATTTTGGGGAGTATTCCATCGGCGAGGCGAAGCATTACTTGAAAGAGAAGGGGATTGAGGTGCGCGTATGAAAATAATCGATGAACTCAAATTTGATGAAAAGGGGCTCATCACGGCGGTGATACAGGATGCGGAATCCGCAGATGTTCTGATGGTGGCGTTTATGAACAGGGAATCCCTCCTCAAAACGATGGAATCGGGGCTGACGCACTTCTGGAGCCGATCCCGGAAAAAGCTCTGGCTCAAGGGGGAGTCATCCGGACACGTACAGGCCGTCCGAGAGGTGCTCATTGATTGTGACGCGGATGCGATCGTCTTTAAGGTGGATCAGAAAGGGGGGGCATGTCACACGGGCTACCGCTCCTGTTTCTACCGCAGACTGATTCCAAAAGAAGACAGAGTGGAGCTATTAGGGGAGAAAATATTTGACCCGGGCGCGGTGTATGATAAGTCCGCAACAAAAGATAAGGGTTCCTGACAGATTATATAGCCAACACCTGTTATTCATGAATAGTCGTAACTGCTCAGGAGCCAGAATTCAGAAGTCAGGAGTTGGAATAAGGACGCCGGCGGCGACATTTGAGGACTTGGGCTACGGCGATGTTTCCGAGTTAATGCAGTTACTCGAAGAAGTCAGCAAGCTACTGGAAGCTTATTCGCGATACATTCTGGATTCTGGTTCCTGGCTTCTGACTACCTGAGTAGTTACGTTTAATGTATGTAACCGCAGATTGCGCGGATTGGGCTGATTATAAAATAGCAATCTGCGTACTCAGCAAAGAGGAATGAAGTCATGTTTACGCCGGATTTGAAAGAGTTTATCGAGAAATCCAAACAGGGGAATCTTATTCCCGTCTATAAGGAAATAATGGCGGATATGGAAACACCGCTCTCCGCCTTCCTCAAGCTGGAACGGGGGAAATATTCCTACCTGCTCGAGAGCGTAGAGGGAGGAGAGCGGGTGGGCCGGTACTCATTCCTGGGGAGTAACCCGGAGAAGATATTTACGGCAAAAGGGAAAATGGTGACGATCGAGGAGAACGGAAGACGGAGGAATTTTGAGTGCGCGTCCGATCCCCTCGAGGAGCTGGCGAAGCTTATGGCGCAGTACAAGCCTGTTCCGATCAGGGGTCTCCCGCGTTTCTGTGGCGGGGCCGTCGGCTACATGGCCTACGATGCTGTCCGTTACTTCGAACGCTTACCAGACAAGAATCCGGATGACCTCGGGCTGCCGGATCTCTATTTTGTGATCACGGACACGATTCTCATCTTCGACCATGTGCGCCATACGATCAAGATCGTGTCCAACGCGCATGTGACCGATGCTCCGGAGCGCTCCTACGAGGAGGCCGTCCGAAAAATAGAGCGCATTGCCGCGTGCATTAAGAACCCGCTCCCGGCCAAGCAGATGGAACTGCGCCCGGTCTCCCGAGAGGTTCCGTTCAGATCCAATGTGACCAAGAAGAAATACGAGGCTATGGTGGATAAGGCGAAGGAATATATCCAGGCGGGGGATATTATACAGGTTGTTCCCTCCCAGCGTCTGGAGACAGAAATCCATTCATCGCCTTTCACAATCTATCGTGCTCTTCGATCGCTCAACCCCTCGCCGTATATGTTCTACCTCCAGTTCGGAGACACGTACCTCGTCGGTTCTTCTCCGGAGATACATGTGCGGTGCGATGAGGGGATGGTGGAGGTGCGACCCATCGCGGGCACGAGGCCCAGAGGCAAAGACGAAGCGGAGGACTTGGCACTTGAGCATGAGCTCCTCGGCGACCCGAAAGAGCGCGCGGAGCATATTATGCTGGTGGATCTGGGACGGAACGACATTGGGAGGGTATGTGAGTACGGATCGGTCGCGCCCAAGGAGCTCATGATGGTCGAGCGCTATTCACACGTGATGCACCTTGTTTCCGATGTGCGTGGCAAGCTCAAAAAGGGGAAGAACGCGTTCGATGTGATGCGGGTGTCGTTCCCTGCGGGGACCGTATCCGGAGCTCCCAAGATCAGGGCCATGGAGATTATTGACGAGCTGGAAGATCGCCGGCGTGGACCCTACGCCGGAGCCGTGGGGTATTTCAGTTTCACCGGCAATCTGGACTCGTGCATTACCATCAGAACAATTCTTATCAAAGGGAATACCGCCTACATCCAGGCGGGGGGAGGCGTCGTAGCGGATTCGGTGCCGGAACGCGAGTATGAGGAAACCCTCAATAAAGCCCGCGGCATGCTGCGGGCGATCGCGGCGGCGGAGGGAATGGAATGAGAAATCCCAAATCCCAAATCCCAAAGAAAACGCTACCGCGGTTGCATCTTCGCTTCTTTTTGGGATTTGGGATTTGAAATTTGGAATTTACGCCGGAGGCGTCCATGTTACTTGTAATCGATAATTATGATTCCTTTGTGTACAACCTCGTCCAGTATCTGGGTGAACTGGGCCAGGATCCTCAGGTGTACAGGAACGACTGCATCACGGTCGAGGAGGCGGTTAAATTAAAGCCTCGCCGCATCGTCATCTCCCCGGGACCGTGCACACCCCAGGAGGCGGGTATCTCCAAAGAGATGATCGGGGCATTCGCGGGCAAAGTTCCCATCCTTGGCGTGTGCTTGGGACATCAGTGCATCGGTGAAGTTTTCGGTGGAGAGGTTGTCCGCGCGGATCGGCTCATGCACGGTAAGACATCCATGATTCACCATTATGGCAAGACACTATTCGAGGGGATCCCCAATCCGTTTGAAGCGACCAGGTACCACTCCCTCATCGTGAAGAGGAAGAATCTGCCTTCGTGCCTCGAGATTATTGCGGAAACAGAGGAAAAGGAGATCATGGCCATGAAGCATCGCGAGCACGCTGTGTGGGGGGTCCAGTTTCACCCGGAGTCCATACTGACGAAAGAGGGAAAGAAACTGCTCGGGAATTTTCTGGCGCACACGTAGCGCCGGAGCGTTGTTGATACCGCACGCAAATTTATCCGTGTTCATCTGTGACGCATATTAAAGTTTAAACGATCATCACAGATGGGCGCGGGTAAGAGATTGCGCAAAGGTCGTTCCTGAATTTATCTGTGACGAACATTAGAATTTAAACGATTATCACAGATACACACAGATGAACACAGATGAAGAATATGTTTTTTAAATAGGACTCTCTTCCATTTCGTGCGGGTTACTTTACCTATTCCCTCCCCCCTCGGAAGGGGGGAGGCTGGGAGGGGGGTGATTTCGATCACCCCGGAACATTAATGACACGTGGCCACATAACGGCTATTCCATGCTACCGGGGGACACCCCCTCCCTCACCCTTGCTTCGGCAGGGTCCCTTCGACTACGCTCAGGGTCTTCGACAGCACAGGCTCCCCTTCTCAGGGGGAGGGGATAAAGGGTGTCATACGCATCCGCCGCGCACTCTCTCACGAATGAGCGAGCGCTTCGTGCGCTGCCTCTGGTACGCACACCATCGATACCTGAAGGAGGAGGTTACCTCTCTGGATGGGAAATCGGTGTCAATCATATCTCCCGGTCACTGGAACAACGGCCGGGGCCCTGATTTTATCGGTGGGGTGTTTCGCCTCGGAAGGGTAAAGAGGGTGTGCGGAGACGTTGAGGTGCACCGCTGCCGCGGTGATTGGAGGGCGCACGGCCATAAGAATGACCCTGCGTTCTCAGGGGTAAAGCTCCACGTATTTTTATTTGATGCCGACGGCAACAGGAGGGGGGAACAGAGGGCGGGGCGTAATATCACCGAGATCTGTCTCCTGGATCAAACGCGTAGGAACCTGCACAGCCTCCTCCAGGGGGTAAAGCCGGAGCGCTATCCGTATGCCACAGATGCCCTGCGAGGGCGCTGCAGCCGGGTGCTGCATGACCTGGGCGGGGAAAGGATCATGCGGTTGCTCCGGAGCGCCGGAGAAGCGAGGCTTGCGGAGAAATCTCTGACCTTCTGCGGTGTCGCGCGGAGCGCAGGGGAGGAACAGGCGATCTATCAATCGGTTCTGGAGTCGCTTGGGTACGCGGCACACAAAAATCATTTCCTACAGCTGTCTCGGCGTATCCCCTGGAACCGCCTCCGAGAGATCGTATGCACGTTGCGGGACAGCACCGCACGGATGGTGATCGAGACCTCTCTGCTGGGGACTGCAGGCTTGATCCCCTCAAGACCGGAGGCGTCCTGGGACAGAGAGACAAAGAGCTATTGGCGGGAATGTCACACCCTATGGGAACGGATCCATACGGCATACTCTCTCAGATGTATGAAATCGAGCTACTGGAAAAGCTGGGGGAGCAGACCCGCAAACTCGCCCTGCCGCAGGATCTCCGGCATCAGCGTGCTGCTCGCCCGGGCGATCCCCGAGGGGCTCGCGGCGATGTTGCACGGGCTTGAGCCCCGGGACGATACCGATCGTATCGAAGAGCAACTCAGACAACTGCTGGCCTGTGGCCGGGAAGGTTACTGGCAGAAGCGCTATGCATGGGGGAGACACAACCGTGGACCGGCTGCCAGGTTGCTTGGGAAAAATCGTATTGCGGAGATGATCGCAAACGTGATTCTTCCATTCCTCTGTTATGAAGGACACGGAAACGCTGCTCGCGAGCTGTTGCACCGGATTCCTTCCGTTGCGGCGAACTCGGTGACGAAGCTCATGAGCGCGCGGTTATTCGGCCGCCCATCCCCCCTGCCGGGCCTCAACCGGGTATCGATACAGCAGGGGCTTATCCATATGCATAAGCGTTTTTGCGGGTCCCATACGGATGGTTGCACGCAGTGTCTGTTTCCGGAACTCCTTTCATTGACTTTAATGCGGCGTAGTGCGCACATGCATGGCCCCTAAAAATATTCAGGACCTGTATTCATGGGAGCGCGGGGCGTCCCGCGTCTCAGGACGAACTCAGCCCCTGTTCGTCCGTCCCGCTGTGCGGGATGATATGGCGTAACTGCTCAGGAGCCAGAATTCAGGAGTCAGGAGCCAGGAGTCTATTTGCGATCCATTCTGGATTCTGACTCCTGGATTCTGTATTCTGTCTTCCGACTACCTGAGTAGTTATGATCTGGCTGGGGTAACAATGATGGGAATCTTATTTAGGAGGTGAACGTTATGGAAGCGGTGCAAAGTGCGGCGGCAGAGATTGCTCCCGAGAAGACAAGACCGGCGTCTCTGATTCGACTCATTGGTGTATGCGCTATTATCCTCGGGGCTTTCCCTATTGTCTACTACCTCGGGATAGTTGTCTATCTCGTGCAGTCCGGAGAAGTGAAGAAGCTTCCCACCGAAAGGGTGGTGTTCTTCTTCATCCTTTTGGCTCTTTCCCTGGTATTGCCTGTCGCACGGGCGCTCGCGGGATACGGCCTTATCAGAATGAAGCAGTGGGGCCGGAGATTGGGGATGGCGGTATTCACTATCGACTTTCTTCTCGGTTTGGCAAGCGGGGCCTACTTCTCCATCCACTGCTACAGAATCCGCTACCTTTCCGAGCAGATTTACAATGAAATTGTATCTCGGGGGACGGAGAACATGATCTCAAGCTACATCCTGGCGCTCGTGAGTCTCCTCTTCATCGCGCTGCTCAGCAGAGATTCCGTGAAAGAGTGTCTTGCTCCCGGATCCGGGGAGCGGGCATGAACAATCTGGAGCATCGGCAGGGGACACCTGCCGCCGCTCTCACCCTCACATGAATGTGCGACAGCTCGCCGTAGGCGGCTTGGACTCGAATTTTTGCTATATCCTCCTGGACGAGGAGAGTGGGGAGTCCGCGATTATCGATCCCTGCGGAGATGTCCGTATCATCCGGAGCGCGGTTGCGGAATTTCCTGCGCTTCGTCCGCGATATATCCTCTTGACGCACGGCCACAGCGACCATTGCTCGGGCGTACGTGAGGTGCACGCATTTTTCGATGCGCCTGTTGCCGCTCATCCGCGCTGCCCCTTTAAGTGCGATATGCCACTGGGGGACCATCAGCGCCTGCCTCTGGGAACTCAGTACGTGGAGTGTCTCTATACGCCCGGACACAGCACTGACAGTGTGGTGTACCGCCTGGGCGACGATTCGGCGCTTTTCACCGGCGATACGCTCTTTATTGATTGGTGCGGCTTTTGCGATGCAGAGACCATGTTCCATACGCTGCGACACAGAGTCTATCCCCTGGCTGACAGCAATGAGGTGTATCCCGGCCATGATTATGGCCACGCGCCGCATGCGCCCCTCGGACTGCAAAAGAAAGAGAATCCCTATCTCGCCATCCGGGAGTATGACCGTTTCTGCGAAGAATTACGCAAGCTGTGAGGCGATAATCTCCGGGAGGTCTTACTATGCAATTTGCCGTTAAACTGATCGCGAGTGTGTGTATCATCATCGTATGCGCGCAGATCGGGAGAAAGGTTCCCTCTCTTGCCGGACTTATCGCCACAATGCCGCTCATGAGCCTCATCGTGCTGCTCTGGCTCCACTCGGACAACCCCCGTGACACCGATCTAATGATTCTCTACACCCGGGGAGCGCTTTGGGGCATTGTGCCCAGTATTCTCTTCTATGTTGCGGCGTACGCATGCTTCAGGAGGCACCTGGGCCTGCCGATGGCGCTTATCTTCGGGTTCAGCGCCTGGCTGATCGGCGCTCTCGCGCATCAGCAATTCATCCGATGGCTCCCATGAGCTTTTCTCCGGGGCAAAAGGTTGACTGCCGCGTGGACAGCCTCGCCTTCGGCGGCGCCGGCGTGGCGCGCATGAGCGGCATGGTCTTTTTCATCGGGAACGCCCTGCCCGGCGAACGAGTGATTGCTGAAATAACTCAAGTCCGCAAACGGTTTGTCCTCGCGCATACTGCCGATATTCTCGAAGCGGCTCCGGAGAGGGTGAAGCCTCCCTGCAACTTTTATGGGAGTTGCGGCGGCTGCCAGCTCCAGCACTTGGCATACCCCGCACAGCTCGCGTGGAAAGCGCGACAGGTGATCGATATCCTGGAGAGGATAGGATCCATGAAGGGATTCGATAGGGGAGATGTTATAGGTTCCCCCGTCCCTTATGGATATCGCAACTCAGTCAGGCTGCATCTCGCAGCCCGAAAGCCTCTCCGCTATGGTTACCACAGTATTGACAATCAGAGCATTTGCGCCATCAACCGTTGCAGTATCGCTGAAGAACCTATCAATAGTGTCCTTTCCGATATTGAACGGCATGTGCGGCTCAGAAAATTTCCGGAGCAGATTATCCTGCACGCCGACGCGGATGGACGTGTGGCCATCTCTCCGAAGGGCGGCCCGGCTCCGGTAGTCACCGAGCGCCTCTGCGGCATCCCATTCAGCCTGCCCGCTACTTCGTTTTTCCAGGTGAACAGGCATGTCGCGATGCGTCTCGTGGAACTCCTGAAAAAACATGTCGCCGCGTTCGCCGGCTCCGGAACTTTGTTTGACCTCTACTCGGGGGTGGGTATCTTCTCCATTCTTCTGGAATCGCACTTTTCCTCCATTGTGGGAATAGACATCGATCGTCAGGCAATCACCCATGCCGGGTTGAACATCGCTCAATCCGGCAAAAACAAGTTTCAATTCATGTGCGGAAGGGTTGAGAATATTTGTGCACGCCTGTACAGAAAATACGCACGTGAATCGAATGTCATTTTGCTCGACCCGCCGCGCGGAGGGATCAAGGCCGAGCTGCTGAATTTCCTGAAAACCGTCACCCCCTCCACCGAGCTCATTATCTACGTCTCGTGCGACCCCGCCACGCTCGCGAGAGATCTCAAAATGCTCTGCGCCGACGGCCGCTGGCGGCTTGAAAATGTTGCGGTTCTCGACATGTTTCCGCAGACGGCACATATAGAGGTCTGTTGCGTTATCGGGAGGGGGTAAACGAAACGCAGCCGCAGAGGGCATTGCGCAGCCATTTGCCGCAACTAAGATATTGTTACGCCACAAAGGTCACAGAGCACACAGAGAATTTTGATGTAACCTCTTTAATTTTAGTAGGGCTTCGCAATTGTGGGAGGGGCGTCTTGCCCCGATTATCGCGGCTGGAAGCCGCTCCCACATTTGTTGGAATTCCCAAGCATTAAATTAGGCTTCACAACTTTTATGTTCGCCACCGAGAGCACAGAGATCACAGAGATAAAGAAAATATGTTTGTTGCTTTAAAGATCGTTCTCGGTGTCCTCTGTGCGCTCTGTGGCTTACATTTATTGAAATTCCTAAACATCAAGCTACTGGAAGCTTATTCGCGATCCATTCTGGATTCTGGCTCCTGGCTTCTGACTACCTGAGTAGTTGCGATACGACAGTATGCTGCGGAACAAGAAAGAGAGGGAGGGATGAATTTTCTGGAGCTCACGCGACATAGAAGCAGCGTGCGGCGCTACGCCGCGAAGCCGGTGCCGAGGGAAGTTATTGACCGCTGCCTTGAAGCAGCCAGGCTTGCCCCCTCGGCGTGTAATTCCCAGCCCTGGTCATTCATCGTTATCGACAACAGTGAGATACTCGGAAAGTTGGCGGACGAGGCGTTCTCCGGCATCTACAAAATGAACTCATTCACGCGGCAGGCAGCCGTGCTTATCGCGGTTGTTACGGAGCGCTCTGTCTACTCTGCGCTGCTGGGCGGATATCTGAGGGGAACGCAGTACAGCTTGATCGACATCGGCATTGCGTGTGAACACCTGGTGCTCCAGGCAACAGAGGAAGGTCTCGGGAGCTGCTGGATCGGTTGGTTCAACGAGCGCGCAGTCAAGAAGTTCCTGCGCCTGCCTCGCAACGTCAAAGTAGACATCATGATAAGCCTCGGCTATCCCCAACAGGGAGAAGAGAGGCAAAAGACACGGAAGAACCTTGACCAGATTCGACGCTATTACAATGAGTGTTGATGACAAATCCAAAATAAGAATGGCGATTATGCGATTGAGTGATTAGGCGATTGGGTTAAAGCAGTAAACACCTAATCGCTTAATTGCCCAATCGCTCAATCGCCAAGATAATCAGCGTATTGTGTCATCGCCTTTTCTCGAAGACCGTAAACTGCTATAATGTGCGCATTGCCTGGCGAGCGGACAGGAGAGATACCACCACCTTCGAGAAAGGATTTACGGCGTGCGCATATCAGAGTTGCTTCGGGGGACAAAGCCGTTCCTATCCCTGGAGTTCTTCCCCCCGAAGGACAAACTCCAATGGCCCGATTTCTTCAAGGCCGTGGAGAAATTGAGGGCGTTGCATCCCCTCTTTGTGTCCGTCACCTATGGTGCCATGGGGAGCACCCGTGCCAACACACTGGAGATCGTCTCACGGCTAAAGAACGATTTTGGGCTGGAGACGATGGCTCACCTGACCTGCATCGGCGCGTCGAGGGAAGGCCTTTCCTCCTTTCTCGATGAGCTGGTTGGCGCGGGCGTTGACAATGTACTCGCTCTCCGTGGCGACCTCCCTCAGGAGGGTTCCCCGCGGGATATCGCACGCATGGACTTCCAGTGCGCCTCTGATCTCGTTGCCTATATCCGCGGCCACTATCCCTCTCTGGGAATCGGCGTCGCCGCATACCCCGAAGGCCATCCCGAAGCGCCCAGCCAAAAAGGGGATCTTTCCTTCCTGAAGCGCAAGCTTGAGACAGGTGCGGATTTTGCCATCACTCAACTATTCTTCGACAATGACCACTACTGGGAATTCATGCGCCGCGCCAGAGAGATCGGCGTCGAAAAGCCGGTCATCCCCGGCATACTCCCCATTTTAAATCTGGGGAACGTTCAGAAGGTAATTTCCCTCAGTAACTCACAGATATCCGCTCCTCTGCGCGAGAGGCTCCGGAAGGCTATGGAGAGCGGCGGGCCTGCGGCCGTGAAGGTGCTTGGCATCCGGCACGCAGCGGAACAAGCCCAGGGTCTCATTGACGGAGGCGCCCCGGGCGTGCATCTCTATACACTGAACAAGGCCGACGCATGCCTGGAAATCGCAAGAAAATTACAGATTCCGACGTAAGGGGTCACTAATGGGGCGCTCGTTGATGAATATGTCATTCCTGCGAAAGCAGGAATCCAAGTTTTATGCTGGATCCCTGCTTTCGCAGGGATGACAACTGAAATTAATACCTCCCATATAATAAGTGGCCCATTACTTTCAGGCATAACTATCGCCGGAAATCTAGCAAGGGGGTTACGCGAGCGAAGCGTGTGCGTCATGGATACCGCATTCCTTATCATCACCAACCGTTGTACGAAGAGGTGTTCGTTCTGTTTTTATTCCACAGGATACCAGACTTATCCGGAGCGGGAAATGGGTGACCCGGAAATGCTCACCGCGATTGGAAAACTCGCGGCGCTCGGAATCACCAATCTCATTATCACGGGAGGGGAGCCTCTCCTTCGCCGGGAACTTATCCCGTTGATCCGCAGTGCGGGGGAACTGGGGATGACGAGACTCATCCTCACCAACGGGGATTTGCTCGACGAGCGGATCATCGGAGAATTCATCGCGTGCGGGTTGGAGGGGTTGTCGATATCAGTCAACAGTATGCACGATGCGAGAAAGATCGAGCGATGTGCAGCATTGTTGCAGCGGTCCGGACGCGTGCGTGTAACCGTGACGAAAGTCATTAGCAGGGAAAACTTCCGGGATATTGGGGCGATCTATCGCTGGGCTGTTTCACGGGGACTGGGGATAATCATCCAACCCGCGTACCTGCCCGAGCACTCCGCGTTGTTCAAAACGCTCTCCCCGCACCATCTCAGCCGGAGTGAGTTGCAGGAACTCACCCCAATCCTTGGATCCTGGGGGAATAGGCAAAGGGTGGCCGCCTATGTCGGGTTCATATTCGGCCTCTACAAGTTGGGCCCCGATTTAAAACCCGCGCACTGCGGCATGGGGACTTCCGCTCTTGTTCTGGACTCGGATGGTTCCGTCTATCCGTGTTTCCACAGGCGCGACCTTCCGGCAGGCAATATTCTCAGCGATCCACCCGAAAGCATCCGGAATAGGTTGGAAAGCATGCGTAAATCGTTGCAGGCGGCACCGTGTTATGGAGAGCACTGCGTCTCCCTTTTTATCGGCTATCCAGAATCGGGGGATAAAAGATCAGAGACTTCACCAGAGGGGTGATCCGGGGTTTGTCATCGGTTCGGAACCCCGCTATCGGGAGATGACAAGGCATTCCACTATATGGTGTTGATTCATTCCGTGCGGAGAGACTCGCTATGACAACTTGTGAGTATCCGCCATCTCGAGAGCGTAATGGGTCAGTTTCATGGGGGTATATAAACCACGGATGAACACGGATGGACACGGATTGGCTCACCTTATTCAATTGTGGGAGGGGCATCTTGCCCCTATTATCGCGGATGGAAGCCGCTCCCACAGTGTTAATCCGTGTTCATCCGTGGTTATAATAAAAGCTGCATATCCGGACAAAGTCAGCAGCCACAAGCGTAACTGACCCAGTATTCGAAAGCATAAGGCCTCAGTCTCAGGGGGGCATGTCACTCCTGCGAAAGCAGGAGTCCAGGCTTTACGCACGATTCCCGCTTCCGCGGGAATGACTACCCCAGTGTAACTGAGGACATACTCGAGAGCTATCAATCCATTTGACGTAAGCGCAATAAGTTAGTACATTTTTGAGGCCCGTAGGTATAATGAGAGCCCTTTTCTTCGATGGAAAATTAAAGTTCACGGCGGAACACCCTCGCCCTGAGAGGTCAGACCAGGAGGCATGCGTCGCGGTTTCGCTCGCGGGAATTTGTGCCACGGACATAGAGATTGTCAAGGGGTACATGGGATTCCGTGGAATCCTCGGCCATGAGTTTGTGGGAAAGGTTTTAGAGAGCGGGAGGAGCGAGCTGGTCGGCAAAAGGGTCGTGGGCGAGATCAACTGCCCCTGCGGGAGCTGCGAGCTCTGTCGTCGCGGATTGGGTAATCATTGCCCTGAGAGGAGCGTGCTGGGGATAAAGAACAGGGATGGGGCCTTCGCGGAGTATCTCGTTCTCCCGGACAAGAACCTCCATCTGGTTCCGGATACGGTCTCTGATCGGGATGCTGTGTTCAGCGAGCTTCTGGCGGCTGCCTGTCGAGCATTCGAACAGGCTAATATACGCGAGGGCGAGCAGGTCGCGGTGCTCGGTGACGGGAGGCTGGGATTGCTCATCGCGGCGGTTTTCATTGCCCACGGAGTTGAGATCACTGTTATCGGGAAACATGGAGAGAAGCTCGCCATTGCGCATGGATGGGGGGCGAGGACAGAGCTGATTCCGGGAGATCCGCGGGATCTGAGGGCCGACATTGTGGTGGATGCCACGGGTTCCGCGTCGGGGCTCGCATACGCGATGGAGATGGTACGCCCCGGGGGGAGGATCGTCATGAAAACGACCATCGCGGCGCCGCATGCGCTTTCTCTCGCCCCGTTGGTTGTGAACGAGATTACCCTTATCGGTTCCCGATGCGGTTCGTTCGATCACGCACTCGCGCTCCTTGCGGGGAAGAGGGTGGGGGTAGGCGCTCTGATCAGCGCGGAGTATCCGTTGGAGCGGGCAGAGGAAGCATTCAAGAGAGCAGGAAGCGGCGGCGCTCTGAAGGTGTTATTCGACATCTCCGGACACCACACCGGATGAGTGGACAAGGTAGCTGCGAGAGGCCGGTGTTCATCGCCGACCATATGCTGGGAAAGCTCGCGCGCTGGCTGCGGATAGTCGGTTACGATACCGTATTTTCTCCGCGCTTTTCAGATGCGGATATCGCGCGTGTTGCGCTGCGGGAGAAGAGGATCGTGCTCACGCGGGATAGGGGACTCGTCGCGCGCGCAGCCGTTACACGGTGCATTTTCATCCGGAGCCAGGAGCACGGAGACCAGCTGCGGCAGGTGTTCGAGGTTCTGAATCTGACACCGGATGCGGGGAGGATTTTCAGTATATGCCCTGTCTGCAACCGGAGCGTGACAGCCGTAGAAAAAGAGAGTGTGCGGGGGGCTGTCCCGGAATATGTTTTTGAAACAAAGGAAAATTTTTCGAAGTGTCCTGAGTGCGGAAGAGTCTTTTGGCGGGGGACTCACCACCAGCGCACGATTGCAAAATTCATGAAGATTTTTCGGAAGGGGTGAACGATGAGCAGACTGGTTGCATCACTGGTTTTGTTTGCGGCATTTCAGGGGGCCGGGATAGCGGAAGAGATACAGGTGCCCGCGCCCGACGGGAGCACCCTTAGCCTGAAGGCGTCCGACATCACACGCGATGAGCAGGGGAACATCAATGCACGCGGCAGGGTTGAGGTGGCGCATTCCTCTGTCTCGATTGCCTGTGTGGGGACAGTCACGGTGAGTGTCTCCGGCGGCAAATTTTCAAGCCTTGAGGCTCAGGGAATAATCGAGGCAGTTTCGGGAGACAAGAAGCTCTGGGGGCAGCACCTCTACTATGAGCAGCCACGCCATCTGATCACGGTAAGCGGCGAACCGCGCGCGCAGCAGGGGGGCACCCGCTATAGTGCTGAAAAGAGGATCCTCTGCTACCTGGAGACGGGGGTAATGAAATTCGAGCCTAAGGCGCAAATTTTCATTGAGAAGAATCCCGAACACGGCAAGAAGAAGCCCGGGAAGGGAAGGTTCTTTGGATTATTCTGACCCGGGGAGGGACATCCTCTCGGAGATTGTGTGCTCGACACGCGAATCTCTCGAACATCGCAAAAAGCTCACCCCACTCGAAACGCTCCTCCCGAAAGCCAGGGGGACGACGAAGCGTGATTTCCTCCAGGCGCTGAGGGGAGAAGGCATTTCAGTAATTGCCGAGTTAAAAAAGGCCTCACCATCCGCCGGGGTGCTGCGACCGGAGTATGATCCTGCCGCGATTGCACATGCATACGAAAAGGGCGGTGCGGCGGCGCTATCCGTACTCACCGAGGAAAACTATTTCCAGGGGAGGCTCGCGCACCTCACTATGGCGAAGCAGGCTGTATCGCTGCCGGTGCTCCGGAAAGACTTCATTATAGATGAATACCAGATATTCGAATCCGCGGCCGCGGGGGCTGATGCGGTGCTGCTCATCGCACGCATCCTCAGCCGCGAGCAACTGAAGCGCTATGTTCAGCTCTGCCGGGAGCTCCGGATATCAGCGCTCGTCGAGGTGCACACGGAAGAGGATGTGCCGAGCGCGCTTGGATCGGGAGCGAGAATCATAGGGATCAACAACCGCGATCTGAAGAGCCTCACCGTCAGTATAGAAAGATCGCTCGCACTTAAGGACATGATTCCCCCGGACCGGACGATTGTGAGCGAAAGCGGAATCAGGGGGAGAGGGGATATCGAGAGGCTCGCGCGCGGGGGGATTCATGCAGTGCTCATCGGAGAGCATTTCCTGAGGGCGGAGGATCCAGGTCGCGCGCTCACGGATCTGTTGAGGGAGTAGATGGGGTATGGTGAAGGTGAAGATCTGCGGGATTACCACCCTCGACGACGCCCGTGCCGCGGTGAGTGCGGGCGCCGATGCAATCGGGTTAGTCTTCGCCCCAAGCCCGCGCCGGATCTCCCCTGAAAGGGCGAGGGAGATTGTCAATTCCCTCCCCCCCTTCGTCTTAACCGTGGGTGTGTGTGTCAACGAGAGTCCTGAACGGGTGCGAGAGATTATCTCTTCCTGCGGTGTGCACTACATTCAGTTTCATGGGGATGAACCTCCCGAGGTCTGCAATGCCTTCGGGAAATCAGCAATCAAGGCGGTGAGGATGCGCGATGCCGACAGCCTGCGCGGTATGGAGCGCTATCGGGTCGCCGCATTATTGCTCGATAGTTATGTAAAGGGCATCCACGGGGGGACGGCGGAAACATTCCCATGGGCGCATGCGGCAGGGGCACACTCGCTTGGCATGCCGATCATTCTCTCTGGCGGGCTGAACGCACAGAATGTCGTGGAGGCGGTGAAGGCGGTGCGGCCGTTCGCGGTGGATGTGAGCAGCGGAGTGGAGTCGGAGCCCGGGAAGAAGGACCACCGCCTCATGGCCGAATTTATACGCCTCGCGAAATCAGTGGAAAATGATAATCGCGGCAATAAGGAAAGCTAAACCGCGGATTGCGCGGATTTCGCGGATTGAAAAAGCCGAATTGATAGTAACCACGGATGAACACGGCCAACGTAAAGGCCAGGGAGTCAGTTGAGAGCAGTAGGGTTTCTGATGTTGTTTTAATCCGCATAATCCGCGTAATCCGCGGTTAAAGAACATATAATCATAGAGACCATCGAGAATTCTGAGGTAGTGTATTAGTGGCTTCAGTGTTCTCAGTGGTTTAAGGTTGTAACCGCAGATTGTGCGGATTTGACGGATTAGAAAAGCTGAATTGTATAGTAACCACGGATGAACACCGATAAACACGGCCAGTTTAAAGGCCGGGGAGGCAGTTTTGAGCAGCAGGCCTTCTGGCGTTGTTTTAATCCGCGCAATCCGCGGTTAAAAACGTATAACCTCGATTTTGTCATTTGGATTTTGACATTTGTTATTACTTCTTATCTCGGTGTGCAGTTATGAAAATGCCTGACAGGAGAGGATATTTCGGGGCTTTCGGAGGCCGGTTTGTGCCGGAAACACTCATTCCCGCGCTCCAGGCCCTGGAACGCGAATTTGCCGAGGCCCGTCGCAATAGAAGGTTCCAGGCTGAGCTGCGAGATTATCTCCACAACTATGCCGGCCGGCCCACCGCCCTCACTTTCGCGAGCGAGCTCACACGTTTCCTCGGAGGGGCTATGGTGTACCTCAAACGCGAAGATCTCGCGTTCACCGGCGCGCACAAGATCAACAACTGCCTCGGCCAGGTGCTGCTTGCCAGGAAGATGGGGAAGAGGAGAGTCATTGCCGAAACCGGCGCGGGGCAGCACGGCGTCGCTACCGCGACCGTCGCTGCCAAGTTCGGCCTGGAATGCGTCATCTATATGGGCGAAGAAGACATGAATCGCCAGGCGCTCAACGTGTTCCGCATGGAGCTCCTTGGGGCAACTGTCATCCCTGTTCGGAGCGGCAGCCGGACGCTCAAGGACGCAATAGACGAGGCAATGCGGGATTGGGTCACGCACGTGGGAGATACGCACTACGTGCTGGGAACGGTCACGGGACCACACCCGTATCCGCTGATGGTGAGGGAATTCCAGCGCGTCATCGGCAAGGAGGCAAAGAGACAGATACTGCGCGCCGCGGGGCGCCTTCCCGACTGTCTCATTGCCTGTGTCGGTGGAGGAAGCAATGCGATCGGTCTCTTTTACGACTTTCTGCCTCATCGGGCGGTGCGCATGGTGGGCGTCGAAGCCGGAGGGCTCGGGGTGAAGAGCGGGAAGCACGCAGCGCGCTTCGATGGGGGGCGGCCGGGAATCTTCCATGGCAGCCTGAGCTACGTTATCCAGGACGCGGCCGGCCAAGTGAGAACAACGCACTCCGTCTCCGCGGGGCTCGACTATGCGGGGGTCGGCCCCGAGCACAGCTATCTGCAGCAATCCGGAAGGGTGAAATATGCAAGCGTTACGGACAGGGAAGCCGTGGAAGGTTTCAGGCTCCTGAGCGAGACAGAGGGAATCATCCCTGCGCTCGAAACTGCGCATGCGGTCGCGTACGCGAGAAAGGCTATCCCGCGGATGAGAAAGAATCAACTGGTGATAATCAATATCTCCGGCAGGGGCGATAAAGACGTAGAAACCGTCAAGGGGATTATCAAGGCCCGCACATGAAAAACAGGATCGATGCGCTATTCCGCACGCTCGCACGGGAGCGACGGAAAGGGTTTGTCGCGTATATAACCGCAGGCGATCCCGATCCTTCTCTCACCGCCCCGATCGTTATCGGACTCGAGAGGAACGGAGCCGACATCGTCGAGCTGGGTGTGCCGTTCTCCGACCCGCTCGCGGACGGCGTGGTGAATCAACGAGCGGCGGAGCGGGCGCTACAGCGAGGTGTTGATATGGGAATGGTATTGGAGATCGTGGCGCGGGTTAGAAAGAAATCGGAGATCCCCCTCGTCCTTTTCACCTACCTCAACCCCATATTCAGCTACGGATTTGAAAAATTTGCCTCCGATGCCGCCTGCGCGGGGGTGGACGGCGTACTTGCCCTCGATCTCCCGCCGGAGGAGTCGGCGAGATATGAGCGGATATTAGCGGCGCGCGGGCTTCACTGCATATTCATCATCGCACCCACCACTCCTCCTGCACGCGCAAAACTAATCGCCCGGCATGCTCATGGTTTTATATACTATGTCTCGCGAACCGGTGTGACGGGAGAGCGGAGGGCCCTGGAGTCGGACATAGCCCGGCGCGTGAGAATGATCAAGCGAGTCACCGCGCTGCCCGTCGCCGTGGGGTTCGGGATCTCGACCCCGGCCCAGGTCGAAGCCGTTGCAAAGGTCGCAGATGCGGTAGTTGTGGGGAGCGCCCTTGTAAGAGAGATCGAACAGCATGGCGCGGACAGGAGGCTTGTGGAGAGGATATGCCGGAAGGCGCGGCGACTCAGCGCGCCGTTGAGAAGGGAAAGAAGATGAGCGGGCCGAAGATCGGGAAGCATATCTACGCCCTTATTATGGCGGGTGGGGGAGGGGAAAGGTTTTGGCCGCGCAGCAGGCAGGAAACGCCCAAGCAGCTGTTAAGAATATTCGGTGCAAGGACAATGCTTCAGGAGACGGCATATAGAGTTTCACCTCTTGTCTCGCGCGACCAGCTGCTTGTCATTACCACAAAAACACAGGCCCCTCAGATACGGAGGCAACTCCCGGGGGTTCCCCGACAGTCTATTGTTGCAGAGCCCTTCGGGCGTGATACCGCAGCCTGTATCGCCCTGGGAGCCGCGCTGATTATGCATCGTGACCCTGAGGGCATCATGATCATCCTGCCCGCCGATCACGTGATAAGAGACAGGAAGAGGTTTATTGTCAATCTGCGGGATGCGTGCAGGGTCGCGAAGGAGCGCAATTGCCTGGTGACGTTCGGGATTACGCCCACCGGACCGGTAACGGGATACGGCTATATACGGCGGGGGAGATGGCTTCCCTCCGGCCTCGGCACGGCTTTTGCGCGAGTGGAGGAGTTTACCGAAAAGCCCGATCGTGCCACCGCCGCGAGATATCTCCGGAGGGGAGACTACTTATGGAACAGCGGTATATTCGTCTGGAAGGCGGCAATAATTGTTGAGGAATTAAAAAGGCAGATGCCGGACCTCTACAGGTGCTACCTGGAAATCATGAAAGCGTTAGGCACACCGCGATGGGAGAAACCGCTCGCGCGGCTCTATGGCAAACTGAAAAAAATATCCATTGATTACGGAGTTATGGAGAAGGCGGAGAATGTAATGGTGGCGCGGGCGGACTTCGATTGGGATGACGCGGGGTCATGGCTCGCCATAGAAAGGCACTTTGCAGCTGATGGAAATGGCAACATCGTGATGGGGGATACTATCACTCTTGACAGCAGCGGGTGCATCGTGATGTCGGACGGTGGCATCGTGGGGTGCCTGGGGCTCAAAGACACGATAGTGATACGAACCCCCGATGCGGTTCTTGTGTGCCACCGAAATGCCGCTCAGGATATCAAGAAGATCGTTCAGCAGTTGAGAACACGGAACAAGTGGAAAGGATACCTGTAGGTAAGGCGTCAGTTAGGGTAGAGTGCCCCCCCTCCCCCTCCGAAGGGGAGCTTGTCCCGAGCGAAGCCGAGGGAAGGGAGGGGGTGATTCCCCCTATAACTGAGGCATTACACCTGTAGCTATTTGCGCGAAAGGAGAACGAGATGAAGATTTTCTGTGGTAGGTCGAATCCCGAACTCGCGAGAGAGATATGCATCTACCTCGGAATTGAGTTGGGCAAGTGTATCGTGCACAAATTTAAAAACGACAATACCTTTGTCCGCATCGAGGAGAATGTGCGGGGAAAAGATGTATTCGTGATCCAGACCAGCGCAATTCCCGTGAACGACTACCTGATGGAGCTCCTGATCATGATTGATGCGCTCAAGCACGCTTCGGCGAGCCGAGTGACCGCGGTCCTGCCGTACTATCCCTACGCGCGTTCCGACAAGAAGGATCAGCCACGCATCAGCATCACCGCCCGCCTCGTGGCGGATCTGCTTGAGACCGCGGGGGCTGACCGCGTGCTCACCATGAACCTTCACTCCGAACAGATTCAGGGCTTCTTCAGGATTCCCGTAGACCAGCTGCTGGCGTCCCCTATCCTCTGTGACTACTTCTCGAAAAGCGGCCTCGAGAACTTCATTGTTGTCGCCCCGGACGCGGGGAGCGCCAAGCGTGCGGAGAAATACGCTCTCACCCTGGGGCTCCCGATGGCGGTACTCGACAAGCGCCGCGATCCACTTAATGACACGGTGGAGATATTCCATATCATCGGTGATGTGAAGGGAAAGGACGCGATAGTGTTCGATGATGAGATTGCGACGGGTGGATCCATGATAGAAACAGCCAACGCCCTTATTGAGCAGGGAGCGCGCGACCTTCATGCGGGCGCCGCGCATGCCGTGCTCTGCGGCGATGCTCCGCGCAAGCTCCAGGAATCCCCCTATAAGCAGATTGTGGTGACAAACTCGCTGCCTGTCGAAGGGGAAAAGAAAATCAAGAAAATCAAGGTCCTCTCGGTTGCGCCGCTCTTCGGCGAGGCGATCAGGCGGATTCACGAGGGAAAGTCGTTGAGTGAGCTCTTGAGGAAACACCTGTGAGATGGCCCACGTCATGAGGATGCTCGGCCTGGATGTGGGGGAGAGACGGATCGGCATGGCGATCAGCGACCCGTTCGGATTTACCGCGCAGGGAGCGGGATTCATCGAGCGCGGATCCCAGGAGAGAACATTGAGCCTTCTGAGAGAGGTTGTCGGTCGCTACAATATAGGCCAGATTGTCATGGGCTTTCCTCTCATGATGTCCGGCGAGGAGGGGGAGAGCGCGCGCAACGTACGCGTTTTCTCGGAGCAGATACAGCGGTCCCTCAAAATTCCGGTAGTCCTGTGGGATGAGCGGCTTACCACCGCGGAAGCCGATAAACTCATGAAAACAGCGGGCCTCTCGCGGAAGAAAAGGAGCAAGCACATTGACGAGATGGCTGCCCAGATTATTCTTCAGTCGTACCTTGATTCCCGGTGATGCAGTGAATACCAAGTGCGTACGCATCATGATTATTAGGTTCTCTTACGTTTTGTGTGGGTTACTTTAGTTATTCCCTCCCCCCTGTGAAGGGGGGAGGTTAGGAAGCTATTTCCTCTCCCCTGTGAAGGGGGGGAGGTTAGAAAGCTATTCCCTCCCCTCTGTGAAGGGGGGAGGTTAGGAGGGGGGTGATGCGATTACCCCCGAACACCGATGCCACATGAAAAGATAATGGCTATTACTTGCTACAAGAACACACTCCCACCCTCACCCTTGCTTCAGCAGGGTCCCTTCGACTACGCTCAGGGTCTTCGACAGCACAGGCTCCCCTTCGAAGGGGGAGGGGATAGGGATATTTACCCACACAAAGTGGAAGAGAACCAATTATTATAACCTGCGAGGTATCAGAGAAATGAAAGGCGAATTACGTTCTCCCTCATACGAAAGCAGCGTGCTCCCCAGCGGGATGCGGGTGGTCACCTGCGAAATGCCGTCTATGGAGTCGGTCGCCCTGGGGCTCTGGGTGGGGATAGGAGGCCGATACGAGGAGCGGAAGAAGAACGGCATCTCGCATTTTCTGGAACATATTCTTTTCAAGGGAACTAGGAAGCGCTCCGCCCTCGAAATTTCTCAGGCGATCGAGAGCGTAGGGGGGAGCCTGAACGGTTTTACGGGGGAGGAGTATACCTGTTATATGGCCAAGGTGATTCACCGCCACCTGAAACGTGCTGCCGATGTGCTCACGGACATGTTCCTTCATCCGGTAGTGAGATCTGAAGATGTCGAGAAAGAGAGAATAGTAATCAGGGAAGAGATCAACATGTATCGTGACACCCCCCAGCATCATGTCATGGATCTGCTTAACGAGGTGCTATGGACTGATCACCCGCTCGGACGTCCCCTTGTGGGAACTCCCGAGACGATCTTGACGATCACACAAAACGATCTCCGCATGTACCAGAGGCGAAGCTACACACCTGCAAATACAGTGTGCGCGGTGGCGGGGGGGGTGCGACACAGCGAAGTAATGAAAATTATGGACACCCTGATTCCAAAGCGGCCAAGGGGCAGGGTCCCCACGTATATGGCTGCGCGCGACAGGCAGCGCAAACCAAAGCTGCTCGTGCAGAAGAAGAATACCGAGCAGACGCATCTGTGCGTGGCGGTGCGCGGATATTCGCGAAACCATCCGAGTCGGTACGCTCTCCAGTTGCTGAGCATCGTCGCCGGGGAGAACATGAGCTCGCGTCTCTTCCAGCGGATCCGCGAAAAGCGCGGGCTTGCCTACGCCATTCACTCATCGATCATACGCTACAGGGATACGGGCGCATTCACCGTTTATGCCGGCGTTGAAAATAAAAAGGCGCTCGCGGTGATCGCTCTCATAATGCGTGAGCTTGGGAAGATGGCCCGGGGGGAGGGCGTGACGCAAAGCGAGCTTGCCCGCGCCAAGCTGTACTGGGAAGGCCAGCTTGCGATGGAGCTTGAAAAGACAACCAGCAACATGCTCAGCGTCGGGGAGAGCATGCTCTGCTCCGGCCATATATTGACAAAACAAGAGATTTTGTCTAAAATTAATAAAGTAAAGTTGCAGGATGTACATAGGGTTGCAGCGGATATCTTTGCCGATGAAAAGCTCAGCCTGGCCGCAGTAGGTCCGCTCCCGGAGAAAGAGGATGTAATCAGCGATTCACTCCACTTCTAAGTTCGCGGGAGTTCCCCACCTGGAAGGGTGGGGATGAGAGCAGGGAGCCGCGAAGCGGGTCGGGCGAAGCCCGAACCCAATGAGACCACCGCTGTAAGGCGGTGGAGATTCGTGACGGCTGTCCGGTGATGAGAAGAATCAGAATCGCACCCTCGCTTCTTGCAGCTGATTTTAGCAGGCGTGTGAAGGAGGCCTGAGCTGCGGGATATAGCCCGTGCCATCAGTTCGCTGCGTGCCGTTGCCTCGCATCCGAATTGAGGATTGCATTCCCATGCCATGCGCGTTGAGGGGCGTCTCCTGCGCCATTCCCTGCTGCATTAATTTAATATGGTTCTCTTACGTTTTGTGTAGGTTGCTTTAGCTATTCCCTCTCCCCTGTGAAGGGGGGAGGTTAGGAGGGGGGTGATGCGATTACCCCCGAACACCGATGCCACATGAAAAGATAATGGCTATTACTTGCTACAAGAACACACCCCCACCCTCACCCTTGCTTCAGCAGGGTCCCTTCGACTACGCTCAGGGTCTTCGACAGCACAGGATCCCCTTCGAAGGGGGAGGGGAAAGGGCTATTTACCCACACAAAGTGGAAGAGAACCTTTAATATTAATAGGATGATCGTCATGTCATATAATCCGCGGATGCTGAGGAACTTCTCGATTGTTGCGCATATCGACCATGGGAAATCCACTCTCGCAGACCGGCTCCTTCAACTGACCAAGACCATTGATGAGAGACAGTTCAGGGACCAGTTCCTCGACGACATGGACCTGGAGCGGGAGCGGGGCATCACTATAAAATCACACCCGGTCCGGATGCGCTACCTCGCGAAGGATGGCAATGAGTATATTCTGAATCTCATCGATACGCCCGGCCATGTTGATTTCAGCTACGAAGTTTCGCGGAGCCTCTCTGCATGCGAGGGAGCCCTCCTTGTCGTCGATGCCGCGCAAGGCGTTGAGGCGCAAACTGTTGCAAATTGCCACCTCTGTGCGAACAACGGCCTCGAAGTCATTCCCGTGATCAACAAGGTGGACCTCCCCAACGCGAATATCGCGGAGACGAAACGGCAGCTCGAGGAGGTGCTCGCAGTGCCTTCAGAGGATGCGCTCTGTGTGAGCGCGAAAACGGGAGTCGGCGTTGAGGAGTTGCTCGAAGCGGTAGTGAAGCGCATACCGCCGCCGGCATTCTCCGACGGGGAGGAACTCAGGGCGCTTATCTTCGATTCTCTCTTTGATACATTCCGCGGCGTCATCGTCTATGTGCGCATCTTCAGCGGCATCGTAGAGCCTCACATGAAGATTATGCTCATGTCGACCGGTAAGACCTTCGAGGTCCAGGAGGTCGGTTATTTCTCGCCCCACGCGACCCCCCAGGAAAGGCTTCATCCAGGCGAGGTGGGGTACATCATCGCCAATATAAAGGATTCTGCCGATGTGAAGATAGGCGACACCATCACAAGCGCCCAGGCGCCTGCGACAAATCCGCTCCCGGGTTTCAAGCACTTGCGACCTATGGTGTTCAGCAGCTTTTATCCCATTACATCAACTGAATATGAGAACCTCAAATCGTCCCTGAACCGGCTCCGTTTAAATGATCCGTCGTTCACCTATGAACCCGAGAACTCTGTTGCCCTCGGTTTCGGCTTCCGCTGCGGTTTCCTCGGCCTTCTGCACATGGAGATTATCCAGGAGAGGCTGGAGCGTGAATATCAGGTCGGCATTGTAGCATCGGTGCCGAGCGTCATTTATTCCATCAAGAAGAAGAACGGAACACTCGTGGAGATAGATAACCCCTCGCGCATGCCCTCGCTGTCAGAAATCGATGAGATCCGGGAGCCGATGATACGCGCGTTCATTATCGTTCCCAATGAAATGATCAGTGCATTGATGAAGCTCGCTCAGGAGCGCCGCGGGACGTGCACAAGGACGGAGTCGATCGATAAGCACCGCGTCATTCTCACATTCGAGCTTCCCCTCAACGAGGTGGTGCTCGACTTTTACGACCGCCTCAAATCGGTGACGAGCGGCTATGGTTCAATGGACTACGAATATATCGGATTCAGTCCATCGGATATCGTAAAACTTGACATCCTTCTCAACAAGGAGCCGGTGGACGCTTTTTCATTTATGGTGCACAGGAGTAAGGCAGAGGGAAGGGGGAGGCAACTCGCGGAGAGGCTGAGGGAGGTCATTCCGCAGCAACTCTTCCGCGTCGCGATCCAGGCGGCGATCGAAAACCGGATCATCGCGAGCGAGGTGGTGAGACCTCTCAAGAAGGATGTCACCGCAAAGTGCTATGGAGGGGATATTACCCGTAAGCGAAAATTGTGGGATAAGCAGAAGGCCGGGAAGAGGAAGATGAAACAGGTCGGCAAGGTAAACATTCCTCATAATGCGTTCATCGAGGTATTGAAGCTCGATTGAGCCCTCTGCGCAAGAGCAGGACATTCCCTAAAATGTAGTACTCCACGTTTGGGAAATGACCGGATTATATATTTTACCGCGGAGACGCAGAGAACGCAGAGATGATACATCACGCAGAGAATTAGGCTGTTATGGATTATTTCTTTGCGATCGCTCTTTGCGTACTCTGCGTCTCTGCGGTGAGCTATTAATTTTCTTAGAAAAAACGGGGAAAGTACAGGATGCAAGAGACACAGGATGCAAGAGCACTTGTGGGGATAGGGGACTTTTGATACTATTCATGTTTTTCGTGGAGTAGGGGAGGGAAAATGGGATTCCTAGCGAATCGCAAAAAGATCAAATACGCCAAGTTGCTGCTCAAGACGTCCAAGACGCTCTATCGCAAACATGGAAGGAAGATTGCGGAAAAGGATGCATCCGTGCTTGAGAGTGACATGAAAGCGATGTCGAGCGCGCTGGCCGCAAGAAACATTTCTGAGATCGAGAAGGCCACCGAAAGGCTTGATCGGAGTTTCGAGAGGCACCTCGCATTCGCGAAGAAGTCCCTGGTCAGGGAATATGCGGAAGCATTCATCCTCGCTCTCGTCATCGCTCTCTTCCTGCGCACCTTCGTGATTCAGCTCTTCAAGATCCCCACCGGCTCGATGGAACCGACCCTCTGGGGCGCCCAGAATCATCATGGATTCGGAGACCATATCGTGGTGAACAAGTTTATCTACGGCCCTCAAACATTCGATTGGGTAGGGATCCCCTGGACAAATCACGGTTTCGATCTGCCCACCTGGCGCATCGATAAACTTGGCCTGCGCAAACCGATGAGAGGGGACATCATCGTTTTCAAGTTTCCCTTCAATTATCACTGCAATCAATGTTCGCCCTCGTCGCCCTCCTCGGATTTTAATCTGAAACCGGGGCAGCCTCTTGTCTGTCCTGCTTGTGGATCTCGCGATATAGAGTATCAGAACAAGGATTTCGTCAAGAGATGCATCGGGCTGCCGGGTCAAACTGTAGAGATACGAGGGGGGCACATTTATATCAATGACCAGCTTATAACCGAACCTAAGCCCATCGGCGATATATATTATACAAATATCCCCCCGGACAAAGGGCCCTACGGTCATGTCGGACAGAAGTTCACGATCCCCGAAGACAACTATTTTATGATGGGAGATAACAGCACAAATAGCAAGGATAGCCGGATGTGGGGTTTAGTCCCATTCCAGAACATCCGAGGCAGGGCCGTCTTCATCTATCTCCCGCTGAAGAGGGTCGGCGTCATCAGATAAGCATTTCACATTTTCACCCCATAGCCTTCTACTCCAGAATAGACCCGTGTGTTCTCTTCGATTGCCTAGCGGGTCAATGAATGATGGGTGCTCTCAAACTACATCCCTTCCCCCCTTGAGGGGAGCTTGTCCTGTCGAAGACCCTGAGCGAAGCCGAAGGGACCTTGTCGAAGGAAAGGTCAGGATGGGGGGTGTATTTGCTCGTCCTATGATTGACCTATTACGTTTTGCCAATAAACTCTACTGGACATTAGACGAGAATTGACGGCTGATCCAAAAAGGTATATTACTTATACCATTTAATTTGACCCCAGGAAGAGTGCATTGAACAAAAAGAAGCACGGTATAGATTTTGCAGAAGCCCAAGCGCTTTGGCTGGATGATGACCGGGTCGAGATTCCCGCCCGAACAGTCGACGAGCTTCGCGTACTGGTTATTGGCCGGATCCGGGGAAGGCATTGGTCGGCGGTCATTACCCCCCGGCACGCCAGGATCAGGATCATCTCCGTGCGAAAATCCAGAATGGAGGAAGTTACGATTTATGAAAGCGAAACAATTTGATGCGCGTTTTGAGAAGGGCGAGAACATTACCCGTTTTCTGGACCGTTCCAGAGCGAAGCGACCGGAGCGGGAGCAAAAGCGGGTCAATGTGGATTTCCCCATCTGGATGATACATTCGCTCGATAAAGAAGCAAGACGGCTTGGGGTCACGCGCCAGTCGGTCATCAAACTCTGGCTTGCCGAGAAGCTCAAAGAAGCAAGGGCATAAGAATGCCTGTCACCAGCACTTTGAAACTTATCTTCTTCCACCGGTTTGAAAGTTCCCTTTTCTTCTTCTTCTGGTCTATTCAAGTCACCGGAGGGACATCTTGGGACAAAAACGACCGTAATGTGTTCATAATGGCACGTAGAATGCGTTTAATTCAGCGGGAACTCCCCGCCTGTAAAGGCGGGGATGAGAGCCATTTCCCGGCTTGCCGGGACAGCCGGCAGGCTGATCGGCCAAGTACCACGCCTGTAAAGGCGTGGGTATCTATAGGCCTATTTATAGCAAGCCGCGTGCCAAGCTTAGGTGCATCTGCAAACCGGTGGAATCAGGAACTTTCACGCCGGTGGTCACATTCACTCAATTTCAGCATATTTTCGGTTAAATATAGTGTTCTGACCCATGCTGTCAGATATAATCCATCACATTGCATAATAAGTATAAAACTAACTGTTCGGTGAAAGAGATAAACTATGGACAAGACAATAAAGACATACCTCGATCGCGCAGCCGAGATCATTGGCGATCGCACTTCCAGCGAGATAGCGCATGATGACGCAGTGGTTGAAGCGTTGAATCAGGGGCGCACGATCAAAGAGGCACTCGCAATCGCCGGAGAGAAGCATCCAGATGAAGCAATCAAATGGAATGACAGCAATATCGGCGACATAGCAGGCCATTACGAGTATCTGAAGGAACACAACCGCATCATGAAGATGCTCCAGAAATAGAGAAAGAGATAAAGGCACCGAACAAGGCGGGCGCCCTCTGCGGGGCTTCGCCTTGCCTGCGCGGATGCGCGAGCGCTCGTGCGCTCGCTCCTCCCCGCGCCGTCTGCGGTCGCCGCTCAATTCCGTCGTTATATCAATCGAGCATATATCACAATTAAGCTCAATCAAGCTGATCGGGACTATCCCCAGTTTTTATAAGTAAATAGTCCTAACTGATGTACATAGAGGGAGTAGTGAATAAGGACAAGTGAAAACATGGCCCTCACCGTGATATGATGATTTTGGACAAATCATAACAACATATCACAGGAGG
>JAPLCW010000125.1 GCA_026392015.1 Candidatus Auribacterota bacterium
CGCTTTTAGCACTTATCCATCTCCTCTGCCAACACTCTGCCTGCGTGAACATCTTGATTCCCTAAAAGACGTCTGATACCCTGATCATAGCCGATAGAAAAGCTTCAAATCGCCATCAAAGTGCGTAAGTCGTGTTATTAACTCACTCTGTTATAATATTATAACATTAGCTTAGTCTATCACATGGCACATATCCAGGCCACTACAACCAATGGCCCAGAGCAATGCGTCAGTTATGGGGGGCAGTAGACCCCCCCTTGCCCTCCCCCTCAAGGGGGGAGGGGATATGATTTAAAGCCTCCCATAAGTTACCCATTATGACACAGAATGGCAGATACTGTAGGGAATCGCGCAACAAGACGCATTAGATAGTATAGTGCGAATCAAATGGGTGCATGCAAAATATATTGGCAAGTATTTTGCAAAAAATAGTTTACTAAATATTTTGTATGCGCATAATTGATCTGGAGTCAATTAGCGAAGACGTCTTGAATCGGTTCCTCCACAGGAGGTAATCGAGGATGAAGGCAAAGAAGTTTAATTGCGTGGATATGATGCATCATGGGGCGAAACGCATTTACGAAGCCACGAAAAACATGTCCCGTGAAGCGGAATTGAATTACTGGCAAGCAAAAACTAAGAAATTGTCTCCGACTGCTCGCCAGGGTATCCGTCGCGCGGCGGCAGTTCGGGAAAGCCATGCCGGGTATCGAACCACCCGCTGACCTGCGGTATAATCATCAATAACGCGGGCGTCGGACCACGATTTAGCATTGGCGCTGTATATGAAAATTACTTTTTGGGGCGGGGCGAGAGAGGTCACCGGGTCGATGCACCTCATCGAGGTTGGCGGGAAGAGGATTCTCCTCGACTGCGGCCTGTTCGAGGGGCGCCGCCAGGAAGCGACGGAGCGCAACCGCGTTCTTCCCTTCGATCCCGCTCAGGTTGATTGCCTCATTCTCTCGCACGCCCACATCGACCACAGCGGCAATATCCCGACGCTCTGCAAAGGCGGGTTCGAAGGAACCATCTACTCCACACACGCGACCCGCGACCTCTGCGGCATCCTCCTCCTCGACAGCGCCCATATCCAGGCCGATGACGCGGAGTACCTGAATAGAAAGAACAGGAATAAAGGGACGCCGCACATCGAGCCCCTCTACACAAAAGAGGAGGCGGAGAAATCGCTCAGGCAGTTCATCAGCGTCGGCTACGACCGGACGGTGCCGATCCTCAAGGGCGTGGAACTCACCTTCAGGGACGCCGGCCATATTCTTGGATCGGCGATCGTCGCGCTCCAAATAAAAGAGGGCCGGAGGAAAATCCGCTTCGGGTTCACGGGGGACATCGGCAGGGAAACGATGAGCCTGCTTCGTGCGCGGACACCGGTTACCGACCTCGACCTCCTTGTCATGGAGAGTACCTACGGCGACCGGCTCCACGGACCCATCGAGGATACGGAGAACAAACTCGCGGAGGCGGTGAATCGCACCTCCGCGCGGGGCGGCAAGATTATCGTGCCCGCGTTTTCGGTGGGCTCGACCCAGCAGGTGATCCACTCCCTACATCGCCTCATCGAATCGCGCCGCATTCCCACACTCCCCGTGTACGTCGACAGCCCTCTTTCGGTGAGCGCGACGGAGATATTCCGCCTCCACCCGGAGTGCTACAACGACGAGCTCTACGGCTATATCATGAGTTCTCCCAACCCATTCGGTTTCGAGATGTGCCGCTACGTCCGCATGGCGGACGACTCCAAAAAGCTGAACGACCTCAAGGGGCCCTGCGTGATCATTTCCTCGTCCGGGATGTGCGAAGCGGGGCGCATCCTGCACCACCTGAAAAACAATGTATCGGATCCCAGGAACACCATCCTCGTTGTGAACTTCTGCGCCGAGCATACCCTCGGGAAACGGATCGTCGAGCGTGTGCCGCAAATCAGGATTTTCGGCGAGATGTATGCTCTCAGGGCTGAGGTGGTGGTGATCAACGCGTTCAGTTCGCACGCGGACAGGGACGAACTCCTGAGCTATGTGGGGGCAGCGAAGGGAACCATCCGGCGCTACGCTCTTGTCCACGGCGAGGAAGACCAATCTCTCGCACTCGCCCAGAAGGTGCGCGAGATGACGAAGAAAGAGGTCGTGGTGCCGGGAAGAGGGGAGAGTGTGGAGATATAGTGTAGTGTCACTAGCGCCTCTTCACATATACTCTGTCATTCCCGCGAAAGCGGGAATCCAGAAAAGCGTTTGCACGGCTTGGATCCCCGCTCGAGTTTACACTGAGCGCAGTCGAAGTGCGGGGATGACAAATGCAAAGAGATTTATGAGACGCCACCCTAAGGTCGTCCCCCGCGGTTATCCGTAGATTCGCTTCTGCAATATTCCCGCCAGATCAGAAATCTTCGCCCGTTCCTGCGTCATGGTGTCGCGGTCGCGGATGGTCACCGTCTCATCCTGGAGCGTCTGTGAGTCGATGGTGATGCCGAACGGCGTCCCCGCCTCATCCTGTCTGCGGTAGCGACGGCCGACCGAGCCCGTCTCGTCGTAAAAGACAGGCATGTGGCTGCGGAGTTCATGCGCGACCTTCCTCGCCAGCTCGGGCATCCCGTCCCTCTTGACCAGGGGGAAAATTCCCGCCTTCATCGGTGCGATGCGCGGGTGCAGTTTAAGGACAACCCGCTTCTCTCCACGCACCTCCTCCTCATGGTAGGCGTCCACGAGGCATGTCAGGAGCGTGCGATCGACGCCCGCCGATGTCTCGATGATGTAGGGGATGTAGCGCTCGTTTTTCTCGTCGTCGAAATAGGACAGGTCTTTGCCGGAGTGTTTCTGGTGCCGGGAGAGGTCATAGTCGGTCCGGTTGTGTATCCCCTCGAGCTCTTTCCATCCGAATGGAAACTCGTACTCGATATCGTAGGCGTCCTTCGCATAGTGGGCGAGTTCCTTATTCTGGTGCTGGTGCAGACGGAGTTTTGCGGGATTGAGGCCGAGATCGCCGTACCATGCGAGGCGGGCGGTCTTCCACTGATCGAGCCATTCCATGTCGGTGCCGGGTTTGACGAAGAACTGCATCTCCATCTGCTCAAACTCCCGCATGCGGAAGATGAAATTGCCGGGAGAGATCTCGTTCCGAAACGCCTTGCCGATCTGCGCGATGCCGAACGGGAGTTTCTGCCGGGAGGGATTGAGCACATTCTGGAAGTTCACGTAGATGCCCTGCGCCGTTTCAGGGCGGAGGTAGACGATCGCGCTCTCGTCCTCCACCGGGCCCATGTGTGTTTTGAACATGAGGTTGAACAGGCGCGGCGAGGTGATCTCCCGGGAGCCGCAGTGGGGGCATTTGCCGTCTTTCACCTCATCGCCGCGGGAGCGCTGCTTGCACGATTTGCAGTCCACGAGCGGGTCGGTGAACTGCTCGACGTGGCCCGATGCGACCCAGACCTGCGGGTGCATGAGGATGGACGCATCAATCCCCACGATGTCGTCCCGGAGCTGCGTCATCGACCGCCACCAGAACCGCTTGATGTTGTTCTTGAGCTCGACGCCCAGGGGGCCGTAGTCCCAGCAGCTATTGAGACCTCCGTAGATCTCGCTCGATTGAAAGATAAAGCCTCTCCTCTTGCAGAGGGAGACGAGAGTGTCCATCATGTGAAACCTCCTCTTTAGGAAGTAGTTAGTAGCTAGTAGTTAGTAGTTAGGGAAAAGCAAATGTCTCACAAATCTTGTTTCTTCTCCTACGACCTAACTACTAGCTACTAACTACTGACTACTGCTGTTCTTCCGTTCCTTCAGATATTGTTCATACTCCGCGATGCGTAATTCCTGGATCCGGTTCTCGATCGCCTGCGGCGCTTTTTCCCTCACGTGCGAAATCGCATTCTGGGCTGTGTAGCCGAGACTCACAAGGTAACAGGCGAGCATCGTGCCTGTTCTCCCATAGCCCGCGCCGCAGTGCGCGAGTATCTTCTTTCCGTTGTTCAGAGCATAATTTATATAGTTGATGAACTGCTCGATCTGCGGGATTGTGGGAGCGGACCCATCGACAATGGGAATATGGAACAGTTCAAAACTGTATCTATCCGCTGCGATTCTCTGGAGCGATTCCAGGGTAAGAGAGATCACCACCTCGATCCCTCTCTTTTTCAAGAATGAGAGGTCCTCTTCGATCGGATGGTAGGTCCCGGGGCGCTCCATCCCTGCGATCCTGTCTTCAGAAAACCAGAAGAAGTTCGACGGCATAGGGAAATAGTCTAGCAGGATAAACGTAAAATTCAAATCTCAAACGTCAGAATCCGGAAGAAGAATGGCGATTTAGCGACTGAGTGATTGGGTTGACACGTTGAACACCTAATCGCTTAATCGCCCAATTACTCAATCGCTCAAAAAAGCCGGCAGTTGGTATTTATTCTGGATTCTAAAGTTTGATTTTTGAACTTCTATCCCGGGATGCCACTCATGGCCCTACAACGCTCGTCACGAGCCCCTCTTTGAAGAAGACATATGCCCTTCCTTCGTCCTCGAACTGATAGGTCCATCTGTCGGTGTCGGTGTCGACGCCGCCGACGGAGTGTGTGAGGAAGGGCCATCCCCATGCCTTTACCACCTCTTTTGTCGTCATGCCGGGGATTATCTTTTTCTTCCGGATCGCCTGGCGGGATTGCTGCAACCAGCCGAGTCTCTGCTGTTCCTTGCCGGGAGCGACATTGCGCGCGGGCGCTGCCTGTGGGGGGGGGGCGGCACGGAACACAATCGCGTGCGGCAACTCTTCTTCTTCCTCTGCGGGCGGTTCCGGCGGGGGGGGCGGTTCCGGGGTAGGGGGCGTGGGCGGCTGACTTTGGGCTATGGCCTCAGCCTCTCTGTCTTCCTTTTGGTAAACCTCATCTATTGCCTTCCATTTGTTCATGAGCGCGTCATTCTGATTGGGAGAGTCTTTCTTAATCGCCTTGATATTGGCCCGAGGAACCACCATTTCCACTCCATACAGTTTGATGGTCACGTCACGATCGGTTTCGTCCGTGATTACTACCGGATACACATTACCGTTTTTATAGGTGATCGTGTCAGCGGCCGCAGGGGATATGAGCAGAGCAAGGGATAGGGCAGCGAATTCTGATGCGGCGAATTTCATTAATGGTCTCCTCTAGACTACTTTCATCTGTGTGTCAGAATCCCATTTTCGAAATAGAGGTCAACGAACCCTTTACCTTCCCGCCGGTATGTCCATCGGTCGGTTTCGGTAGCGACTCCCTGGACGGGGTGCGTCAGGTCAGGCCAGCCCCAGGCGGAGCGAACCTCCGCTTGTGTCATGCCGATGATGAGGCGCTTCTCATGGATGGCCGTGCGTATCTCCTGTTTTTTCAGCAACGCCTTCTGCCGCGAGGGGATCTCTCTCCGCATGATTGAAGAAGAGGGTGGGGGAGTTCTCTTCGCGGCTCCGTCGCGCAGATTCTGAGTTGTTGATCTGGAACTCGGCTGTGCGATTTCAATTCCGGAATACGATCGTGGCGAGACTGGACCGACACCGGGCGACAACGATGGCGTGAGGAGAAACACCGACACAAGCATCGGATAGACGGGTATTTTCATATGTGCAAACAGTATACCATATATTTTTCAATCCAATCGACAGAAAGAGTTCCACAGCGCAATTTCCTGGATTTCTAACTAACTGTCACAGTAGTCGGATATAGTATAATATTATTCGCGGGCAAAAAATATATATGGCCTCGGAGGCAGTTTTTCTATCTATTAATAGTAAAGAAACTTCTGAGACACGACAGTTGCAGTCAGGGACATCACGTAGAGCTTTGTACATCTCCGACCCGAACGTGATGGGTCAGTTTCACAGGGGTATATAAACCATGGATGAACACGGATGGACACGGATTGGCTAACGTGATTCCGTGTTTAGCCGTGTTCATCCGTGGTTATAATAAAAATCTTTTTGGCCGGACAAAGTCAGTAGCCCCCAGCGTAACTGACCCAGTACACCAGAAGTAATGGGTCACTTATGGGTGGTACATTGCTGAATATGTCATTCCTGCCCCCGTTTTCACGAGGGTAAACTCCAGAAGGAATCCAGGTTTCATAATGGATCCCCGCTCGAGTTTACACTGAGCGCAGTCGAAGTGCGGGGATGACAAGCGAAATGGATACCACCCATAAGTGACCCCCAAAGGGCAGCTTGCAGGAGGCGACGTTCGAGCTCTTCCTCAAGGCGGGGTTTAAGATCAGCGCGTCAGGGCGCTCGTACATTCCGCGCATTGACGATGATGAGCTCGAGGGCATTCTCATCAGGGCGCAGGAGATTTCACGCTACGTTGAGGAGGGCGTGCTCGACGCGGGGCTCACCGGTCTCGACTGGATCAGGGAGAACAACTCACAGGTTGAGGAAGTCGCCAACCTCGTCTACGGCAAGCAGGGATTTCGCCCCGTCCGATGGGTGCTCGCTGTCCCCAACGATTCACCCGTGCGGAGTGTGAAGGATCTTGAGGGGAAGCGGATTGCGACGGAGGTGGTGAATCTCACGAAGAGTTACCTGGCGGGCAAGGGGGTGACTGCCCATGTTGAATTCTCCTGGGGGGCGACAGAAGTGAAGGTTCCCCAGCTCGTGGATGCAATTGTGGAACTCACCGAAACGGGGAGTTCGCTCCGCGCGCACAACCTCAGGATTGTGGACACCCTGCTCGAGTCCACCACGAGATTCATTGCCAACAGGGATTCATTACGGGACGGCTGGAAAAAGGCGAAGATCAATCAGATCGCCCTATTGCTCAAGGGCGCGCTCGCCGCGGAGTCGAAGGTTGGGGTAAAGATGAACGTTCCCGACAAGTCGCTTGATGCAATCTCCGCCCTCCTGCCCGCTCTCCGGAAACCGACGGTTTCGAAGTTGAGCGAGGATGGTTGGTACGCGGTGGAGACCGTTCTGGATGAGAAGGCGTTCCGTAACCTTGTGCCTAAATTGAAGGAGGCGGGCGCCGAGGGGATCATAGAGTACCCGTTGAATAAGGTGATACCATAGGAAATCCCAAATCCCAATGACCAAATCCCAATAGAGTTGCTATATCGCTATTTTGGGATTTTGGATTTGGGGTTTGGGATTTAAAAAAGGGGGGGTGATTTCACATGCCGTGCGGAAGAAAGAAGAGGAAGCATAAGATTGCCAAGCACAAACGCAAGAAGAGGATGAGGAAGGATCGTCACAAGAAGAAGAGGAGATAAGTTGTTTACGCAAAGTCGTACACAGATCATTTCATTCGTACCGCGCCTGATCGCGGGCGCCACCCTGTGCGCGGTGCATCTCGTATTTTCGGGATGCACCGCGTTACACCCTGTGGCGGGCGCGCGACAAGAGGGCAACGGTGCGCGAGTGGCCGATGCGCCCCAAGCCTACCTGCACTACTCTCTCGGTGTCTTCCAGGAAAAAGAGGGCAATATGGACGCCGCGGTGGAGGAGTATACGACCGCGCTCAGTTTCGACCCCGGCGCTGCGGATATCAACGAGAGGGTCGCGGAAATTTATCTGCAGCGACAGGATTTCAAAAGGGCAATCGAGCAGGGGCGTAAAGCGATCGAGAAAGACCCCGAACTTGTAGAGGGGCACTCCCTGCTCGGGAAGGCATACTACGCCGCCGGAGATCTCCCGCGAGCGATCGCTGAATACGAGGAGGCGATCCGGCTCGACCCGGAGGACGACGAACAGTACCTCGCCCTCAGCCAGATCTATTTCAATGAGGACCGGCGCAGTGACGCGATCGACGTCCTCGATCGGGGATCGCGGGCGTGCCCCGGCGAGTGGCTGATCTGGTTCAAGCTTGGTCTGCTCTACTGCGGCGAGGGAAATATCGACGCCGCTGCGGTGGATCTGAAGCACGCAGCCGAGCTTGCGCCGAATCTCTTTGAGGCGCACTACAGACTCGCCCAGGTGTATGATCTCCTCGATCGGAGGGAGGAGGCCATCGAGGAATATCAGAAGGCACTGAAGATATACCCGCTGAAGGTTGAGATCTACTCCCTCCTGGGAAATCTCTACAGGGAGGCCGGAGAGCTCGATAAGGCCGAGAGCCGATTCAAACTCCTCATGGAGCTCATGCCGCACGAGGTCCGGAGTTATCTCGCCCTTGCGCAGATATACCTCATGGAAGGCAAGAAAGAGGACGCGGTGGAGCTCCTGCGGGACGCAGTGGAACAGGGGCTCGACTCCTCCTCAGTCCAGTTCTACCTCGGTCTTGCGTACAGCTCGATGGAAGACTACGATAAGGCGATTCAGTGTTACCGGCGTGCGCTCGAACTCGGCGCCGAGGGGGAAACAATCCATTTTCACATAGGGGCGGCGTACGAACGATTGGGAAAATTCGAGGCGGCGGTAGGGGAGTTCAAGAAGGCGATAGAGGCAAACCCCGACAATGCGGAGGCGTACAACTACCTTGGATATATGTACGCAGAGAAAGGGATCAAGCTTGATGATGCGGAATCGCTTATCAACAAGGCGCTCGCGATCGAGCCGGATAATGGGGCATACATCGATAGCCTCGGGTGGGTATACTATAAGCGGGGGAAATACGATGAGGCGCTGGAGGCACTCGGGCGCGCCGTGAAGCTCATCGGCGACGATGCCGTGGTAAGGGAACACCTCGGCGATACATATTTCGCGAAGAAGATGTGGAAGAATGCACTCGAGGAGTGGGGTAAATCCCTCTCACTCGACCCAAAGAATGAAAAGCTGAAAGAGAAGATGGCGGTACTCCGCGCCAAGCGGGATCTCGAACCCGCGGCGAATACACCCCTGAAACAGGAGAAGAGGGAAGTGGTGCAGGAACATTCAAAAAAGAAAGCTGTAGAAACGTACACGGTTCCGCGCTAATGCGCCCCCCTTCAAGAATCGTCACTGTGAAACATCCCATTGCCATCCGTTGTCCTGCAAAGGTAAACCTCTATCTTGATCTAAAGGGGAAACGGGACGACGGATACCACGAAATCCGCACCGTCATGCAAACCGTTGATCTCTATGACGAAATTATCATCAAGGAGTCCCCGCGGGAAATCAGCATGGAGTGCGATCACGCCGGGCTTCCGACCGATGAGCGCAACCTCTGCTGGCGGGCGGCCGACGCCCTCCGTCACGCAGCCGGCGTGCAACGCGGCGTCCGCATCCACCTCGTGAAGAGGATTCCCATAGCTGCGGGGCTCGGGGGGGGGAGCAGCGATGCGGCAGGCGTACTCCGCGGACTCCGGGAGATGTGGGCGCCGGACATGTCCTCTCGCGAGCTTGATGAGATCGCCGCAAAGATCGGCTCGGATATCCCGTTCTTTCTTCACGGAGGAACGGCCTTCTGTACCGGCAGGGGAGAAACAGTGCGCGCGCTGCCGGATGCGGCAGCGTATGCGGTCATCGTTGTCACCCCACCGATCGCGGTTGCAACCCCTGAGGTGTATGCATCATTGGACCCGCTCGGCGCTCCCCCTCCGGTGCGGGAGGAAGATTTTCTGCGCGCCGTTGCCTCCGGCGACCCCCGGAAGCTCGGGCAGGAGCTCTACAATCGTCTCGAAGCGAACCGCGGCCGTCACATGGGCGAAGTGAAAAAGTTGAAATTGTTTCTCATGGGGCACGGCGCGCTCGGTGCATCCATGAGCGGGAGCGGCCCGAGCGTCTTTGGAATCACAAAGAATCTTGACGAAGCCCAGCGGATAGGGAGGGCGATCAGAAAGGAGACCGGTGCCGGTAATTTTGTGCACGCCGGCATGACCAACATTGCTGCGGCGGATAGAATGAGATGACAATGTACCTTGGGGCGAGAGATCTGCAAATTTTATCACTGCGGCTTGAAAAATGATGATTTTTGCGGAAAACGAGAAAGGACGGTGGACAGATGAAAGGATTGGGGAGGGAGGTATCAGCTTTATTGTTTTTGGTCGGAATGAGCGTAACGGCATTCGGCGGGAGCATTGATTCTCCGGGGTCTCCGTCAATCGGGAGCGGGATGTATTCAATGTCGCAGGTCTATGACTATATAATCAGCGGCAACGCGATGACTGCTCAGACCGGATTCCAAGAGCCCAGTTCGGCGCCTGGCTCCACAATGAAGACCATGAAGGAGATCGGGGATGCGCTCAAATCATCTTTTGAACAGTGCAACGTGACCGCGGACAATGTTGAATTGGGAAAAACGTTTTTCTGCACACTGCCGGGAAGCTGGGGAGTTCAGACGGGAAAAGTATGCATTGCCGGAACGCCGACACCCACACCGACATCCACACCAACTGCAACTCCGGACTGGTATGCACAGTATGGTCCAGGTGGTGGAGACAAAGTTGTTCGAATAGGGAGCATGTATGTCGCCAAGTGGACCAACAATGCAGGAGAGGCAAATAACATCGAGATGAATTGGGCCGCGATGCTTGACTGGGCTGCCGGCTTGGAGTGGTTGGGCAAGGATGACTGGAGGGAACCATCGTTAGAGGAGGCTCAAGGTATCTGTCCTGCCGAGGCCCAACTCGGGGCCCATCAGCCCTACTGGTATACCACTACTCCCGACGGGAACAATAGCAGCAACGCCTTCTACGTAACTTATAGTGATGGCGTCGCCCATAGTTACCCTAAGAATTATATCACCTATGTCCGCGCGATCCGTACCGCTGACTGATCTTTGCTTTAACATGTTGAGAGCTGCCTGATCTCGCACGTGGTGCGGAGTAAGACCCGCGTTATATCCGCCGGTGGCAAGGGAGTGCATTCTTCTCCCCGATCGCCCTCCGCCTGCATGCAGACAGGCAGACAGCGTGACCGCCTGCCTGCGATGGCGGTAACTCTGGCTCTTCTCCGGAGAAGAACCCCCGACGTGTAAGACGGCGTATGATTCTTTGAGGTAAAAACAGGAAGGAAGGTACAAAGGTGAGAAGGTTGATGGCGTCGGTACTATTTTTGATATTCGTGGTAGGCATGGCTGGTTCGGTCATTGCCGGGAGCATTGACTCTCCGAGAGCTCCGACAATCGGGAGCGGGATGTATTCGTTTCAGCAGATCTATGATTATCTGAATTCCGGGATAGAAGCGACGCCTATAGCCAGTTTCCAGGAACCAGGCGCAGCCCCGGGTGCGACGATGAAGACAACGAAGCAGATTTACGACGACATCAAGGCGAAGATGGATCAGTGCACCGGCACAGCGGCGGACATGGCTCAGGGGAAAACATTTTTTTGCACACGGCCGGGGAGATGGGGAGTGCAGACGGGAACCGCATTATTGATGCCGACGCCAACTCCGACCGCGACACCAACAGCGACACCGACAATAACGCCGACATCGAGCTTATACGGCGGTCTGGTGGTGTACTACACACTTAATGACACTTCGGGAGCAGTCGTAGATTCGTCGGGCAACGGATACAATGGGACGAATAACGGAGCGACTAGGGGTGTCACGGGAAAAATAAATAATGCTTTTAGTTTTGATGGTGCGGATGATTATGTGAATTCCACGTACAACCCTGTGTATGATATCACTACGAGTTTTTCATACAGTTTTTGGATTAACAGTTCCGGGACAGGTGCAAAAGATATTATAAAGGCGGATGACGGCGATTTTGTCGGATGTGAGTTAGCAGAGGGGAAGGCCTTTTGTCATACACGAATAGGTGCTTCACATGTCGGAGTTACAGGGACTTCCAATGTCAATGATTCTGTGTGGCATCACATTGCGTATGTGTACAAAAGGAATGGAAATATGGAAATCTGGGTGGATGGGGTGAATGAAGCGAGTAGTTCTACAGCTTCTCAAGGGGCGATTAACATATCCATACCCCTATGGTTTGGAGCGGGGAATTGGCTGAATACTATCACAAGGCCCTACCCGGGGAAGATAGATGAGTTTGGAATATGGAACAGGGCATTGACAGGATCAGAAATAACAGAGTTATGGAATGGGGGAAGCGGAAAGATATTATTCTAAAGTAAATCAGCAGATTCTGCGCAATAACTTACAATGGCCCCGTGTACGAGGGATGTACTGTAGGGAAGATAATATAAACAAATATAAATGACAAGTAGCGGTGATAAAAATTATTAATTATTTTCATTTCAGCTATTGACAAGAATTAGGCAGACTTGATATATTATCCTCACGATTTTTAGAGATTCTTCTCGACTTGTGATTTAATTTTACAAGATCGCAGGCGTGGAGGTTTTTTTATGTCTGCGATCTTTATTTTTGGCACGGTTAATGCTAGCGGAACATTAACACGTGCCCACGTAGCTCAGTTGGTAGAGCACGTCCTTGGTAAGGACGAGGTCACCGGTTCAACCCCGGTCGTGGGCTCCAGCAATACAGTGATAAGTAATAAGCAGTAAGCGATACGTTGCGCAGACGGAGGAAAATATGGGCAAGGAGAAATTCGAGAGAACGAAGCCGCACGTGAACGTGGGAACGATTGGGCATGTGGACCACGGGAAGACGACGTTGACGAGTGCGATCACGAA
>JAPLCW010000127.1 GCA_026392015.1 Candidatus Auribacterota bacterium
ACACGTTGTCCCCGTGCAGATCCATCCCCCCGTACAAGGCCATAGTCGCCTCCTTTCTGGCTCGCCCTTTCCGAGCCGCCTTGCACGAAGATTGTACTTTCTTTCCTTTCGCCTTTGGATGATTATCACTTATGGGTGGTACATTGCTGAATATGTCATTCCTGCCCCCGTTTTCATGAGGGTAAACTCCAGAAGGAATCCAGGTTTCATAATGGATCCCCGCTCGAGTTTACACTGAGCGCAGTCGAAGTGCCGGGATGACAAGCTAAATGGATACCACCCATAAGTGACCCCTTACGTAATCCACAGTTAAAATATTTGGGTCTCTTCCATTTTGTGTGGGTGCGCTACATTCTCCTCCCCCCTTGAGGGGGAGGATTAAGGTGGGGGGTCTTTTAAATGCAGAGATGGTCTATGTTGGATTAGAAGGAGTTACACTGGGACCCCTCTGTCGGTTTCTCACCCCCGCCCTCACCCTTGCTTCGGCAGGGTCCCTTCGACTGCGCTCAGGGTCTTCGACAGCACAGGCTCCCCTTCGGAGGGGGAGGGGATAAGAAATTTGCCCACACAACGTGGAAGAGAACCAAATACTAAAATTGCTGAATAGATCAGATTAAGGCTCCCTGGATAAAAAGAGCCACCGCCCCTGTGATTGATCTATCGGTTGGAAGGTTATCTGTTCCGCTTTTTGAGGATCGCGTCGCGATAGTCGTGGAGGTTGTGACCGCACCAGGGTGAGGGGCAGAACCCCTTTTCTCCGTAGGAAACGCAGTTAAAATCGACAAATGAATCAAGCCCGGTCGCGATCATGCCGCAGTAGACCCGGGCCCAGAAGTTGGCTCGCGTATCCGCATGGTACTTCGACCAGTCGGTCCCCCAGCCGAGGTTTTGCTCATAGTATGATCTGATAAGCCCCCCGATGTGCTTCGGGTGCCATCCCTTGCTGTAGAGTACGCGGCACACATTCTGGATACTCGTCGGAACGAGCAATCCGGGATTGGCGTTTCTGATCGGGTTGGCGACGCATGGCGGGATGGAACTCAAATCGAGCCGCCAATAGGTGTCCGCCCATTTCTCCGGAGGCTCATGCTCGATCGAGTCAAATACTTTATGGAATGTGTAGAGGGGGGATGAGATGTAGTCGTCGATCACCTTCGCCCAGCCGCGCGCCCCGTCAGGGATTACCGAAGAGCAGGATGCGGCGTGCTCCGCAGACCTACCGAGGTCTCTCCGTATCTCAAAGAGCGCCTCCGAGGAGAGGGCATCCCTGGGCACCGTCGCGAACACCGGGATCTCTCTCGCGGCCTGCTCGCCGACGTGTCCGACATAAATCTTATGCTTCTGATGTGTGGAGAAGGAGGTGCGTATGGTGCGCATGAAGAGAGGGTCGCCGTACTGGGTGATATCCAGGTTCATCCCCTCCCTCCCGCGCTCACTGTGCGCGGTCGCAATATCGGATATCTGTATCGCGAGCTCACTGCGCGCGCGCGCCATCTTCATCACACGGTGGCAGAGGAACTCCATCAGGCGGCCGATCCCGCTGTAGCCGTTGCCGTCCCGCTCGGGAACGGGGCGCTTCCGCTTGTTATCTCCTCCGGGAATGAGGGCATATTTCTCTCGGAGACTTTTCTCTGGATTGCCGATCTCTTCAAGCCTCTTGTGCGTCGGCGAAGCGAAGGGGATCAGCGAAATGAAGTGATAGCCGGACGCGGTGGTGTCGGAGAGATGGGGGATACCATATTCGGAGAAGAGCTGCTCGATACATTGATACGTCGGCTCCATGAGCGCGAAGTAGTCGAGCTGATTCCTGTAGAGGTCGGACCAGCTATCCAGGTTGTAGTATTCGACGTCCCAGACGGCGAGCGTCGCACGGTTGTCCCATATCGCCCGGGAGAGATCCAAACCCTGCTCCATCAGCCCGGGAAGTTCTTCCTGCCGGTCGACAACCCTGAGCGGGCGCTGATAGCCCTGCTGCACGAGGTACTCGCCGAATCCCACGAGGTACTCGCAGCTGAATCGCGGGCCGCCGCAGAATTCGTTAATCCGCGCCCGGACTGCTTCATTCCGGTAGTAGCGTTGGATGGCGTGGAACTCAGATTCGGACATTACGGGGGAGAGCATTCTCATCGGGATTTTAGAATTTGCCGTTCCACTGGTACATGCCCAGGCTGTAGCCGCAGTTCGGCTGCCAGCAGAAGCCCTTCTCAAGGTGCGAAATACAATTGTGATCGACCATCTTGTCGACCTTCGCGGCGAGCTGTCCGGCGAAGAGCCGGACGTAGAATGAAGAGCGTGAGCCGGCATCGAAGTGGGCCCATCTGTTCGGTCCCCAGCCGTAGTTGCCCTCCCACTTGGAGCGCACGAGGCCTGCAATATGCTGGGGGTGCCAGCCGAGCGCGAGGAGGCATCGGGTGAGGGTTTGGAGGTTGGTGGGTTTCAGAAGATTGTCGTTCGGGACGCGCAGGCTATGCTGGACACACGGAGGGAGAACACGCATGTCAAATGAACGATATGTCCTGTCCCACTCGGTCCATGGGTCTTGTTTCTCGCTGTCAAACCACTGATGGAAGCGATACAGCTCAGATTTTTGATAATGCTCGATGACCTTCTTGAGGTTCACGGTAAAATCGGGGATATAACAGTATACGCTCCGCGCGTAGTCGGCGGCGTTCCGGAAGTGGCGCCGGAGTTTGAGGCACTCCTCGAGGCTGAGCTTTCCGCACGGGATCGAGACCTGTACCGGAGTCCCGTCCGCGATCCCGTTACCAACCTTCTGGCGCTGCACCTTGTGCTTCTGATGGGTGGAAAAGGCGCAACGGAGGTCGCGCATATAGATCGGATCGCCGAACGAGGAGAGATCAAGGGAAATTGCCTCTCGCTCCCCGCGTGACCTTCCGACCGCCACGTCGGTCATCATGACCGGAAGGGGAGTTTCGGCGGCCCTGATAATTTCATGGGCGAGGAACTCCATTATACGTCCCATCCCTTCAAAGGAGCGTCCGTGGCGCGCGGAGACCCTCCGGTGCCTCTTGTCAACCGTGACGCTGTATTTTCCTTTGAGAGAGTCGATGAGGTGTCCGAGGCTCTCGAGCATCAAGTCGGTTTTTGTTCCCGACTGTATCTGAAAAGAGAAATGGTATCCCTGTCCGGTCATCATCACCATCGGCTGGATCCCATAGCGCGCGTACACCTCTTTGATGGCCCGGTAGACCGGCTCGATCTTCTTGAAAACGCTGGACGGGTTGAGGTAGACCTCCCCGGGATAATCCATGTTATAGTATTCCACATCGAGCACGCCGAGCGTGTGGACTTTGTCCCAGAGAGAGCGGAATATATCCAGCCCATTCTCCAGAATAGAGTTGAAACCGTTCTTGGGTGTGGAAATATAGGGCTCGGGGGCAAGATTTCCGATGAGCGCTTCGCCGTAGCCGACGAGGTATTCCGCAGTACACAACTCCGGCTCTTGGGCGCTGCCGCCGCAGTATTCGGCGATTCGCTCCCTGACCTCTGGATCGCGGTAGTATTCAGTAGGGGTAAGCATGGTACTCTCCGTTCGAAGTGCGGAGCGACATTATCTCTTAAAAGGCGCAGTTTGACCAGATAAATTTTGACAGATATATTTTGACAGATATATTTTGTAGGCGAGGGGCGTAACAGCTCGGAAGGTGTGAAATAGTTCTGATGTAAAGGCTCGATCCCCGCCTGCTGCGGGCAGGTATCGAACCCGACCTGGCAGGCCCTACGATGGAGAGCTTATATTTTCTCTTTTTATCGTCGCCGACATGCAGTATCATTGGATTATGCGTGACGTAACACATTTACAATGAGAGGGATACAATGTTCATAATCGGCCTGATTATTGCGATATGCACTGTGTGGGGGATTTTCAGTTTCAACAGGTTCGTGCGCGGCGCAAACCTCATGCGTGAGGCCTGGAGCGGGATCGATGTTCAGCTCAGGCGGCGCTATGATCTCGTGCCCGCTCTCGTCGAATCCGTAAAGGGGTACAGGGAGCATGAGCGGGAATTATTTCAGGAGATCGCGGAGATTCGCGGGAGGTGTAGGAGTACAGAATCGGTGAAGGAAAAGGCCGAGGCGGAGAACTCCCTTTCGCGCATGATCAAGAACCTGTTTGCGATCGCCGAGGCGTATCCCGACCTTAAGGCCGCTCAAAATTTCCTCGACCTTCAGAGGAATCTTGCAGGGGTGGAGGATCAGATTCAGATGGCGCGGCGCTACTACAATGGAACAGTGAGAGACTACAATATCCGGGTGGAATCATTCCCGAGCGTACTGATTGCGAAGCTGTGCGGATTCCGGTGCGCGGAGTTCTTCGAAATCGAATTTGCGACCCAACGCGAAGCGCCGGGAGTGAGGTTATGAATTCACCGCGTGGTGCGCGGCGAAAGGCACCCATGCACACGGCGCGACGCCCTTCATATTTTCTTCTCCTCTGCTTCATAGTGCTTTCCTTTCCACACGGCTCCTCGGCTGACGAGCGCATTCTCGATTTTCACAGCGAGATCAGTGTTCATCCCGATTCTTCGATGACGGTCAAGGAGATCATCAAGGTGCGCAGTGAGGGGCAGGAGATCAAAAGGGGCATCTATCGCGAATTCCCCACTCGATACAGCGATCGCTATGGGAACAACTACAGGATTGGGTTCCAAATCGTGAGCGTTCTCAGGGATGGCGCGCCGGATGGGTACCATAGGGAACAAGTCTCCAACGGCGTCCGCATCTACATCGGAAGGGAAAAGGTGTTCTTGCCCCATGGTGAATACACCTATACCTTGACATATAGCACCGACCGCCAGCTCGGTTTCTTCGCCGACCATGATGAGCTCTATTGGAATGTCACCGGCAATGGCTGGGGATTCCCCATCGATAGGGCCTCCGCCACCATCGAGTTCCCGGCCTATTTCCCGCATGACAGGTTCATGCTCGATGCCTACACGGGAGCGTACGGGTTGCGGGAGAAGAATTTCACGTCATCTGTGGACTTGTCGGGTCTGGTTCATTTCTCCACGACACGGCCCCTCAATCCTCATGAGGAACTCACGATTGTGACCGGCTGGCCAAAGGGATTGATCAGTCCGCCGCCGAAGCGGGAAAGGCTCGCCTGTTTCATGAGTGACAACCGCTCCCTCATCGCAGGCCTCGCCGGACTGGCAATCCTCCTCTGCTACTATATCTTCGCATGGGCCGTCCTAGGGAGAGATCCGGCAAAGGGGACCATCATACCGCTCTACAATCCTCCTGCGGGATTATCGCCTGCTGCGGTACGCTATATATGGAAAATGGGATACGATGCGAAAGTCTTCGCCGCCGCGATCATCAATATGGCAGTGAACGGATATCTTTCGATCAGTGAAAAGGGCGGCGAATACACTCTTGTCTCTAAACGAACAGAGATAATCAGGCTCTCGCCGGAAGAAAAAGCAGTAGCGGGCATGATACCCGCCTCGCGGCCGAGCCTGCCTCTTTCCACCGATAATCACGAGATTATCCGCGGCACGATAGACGCCGTGAAGTCCGTCCTAAAAAACCGGTGCGAGAAAATCTATTTTATCACCAATAAGGGCTACTTCGCATGCGGGTTGCTCCTGTCGGCTATCGCGATCTTTCTGCCGGGGATATTCATGGAGGATAGAGAAAGGGGAGGGGTGGTTCTCTTTATGACCTTCTGGCTCGCCGGGTGGAGCTTCGGGGTCGCCTTTCTGCTCCGCATGGTCTTCTCTTCATGGCGTGCGGTGATCTCCGGCAGGGGAAGAGCCGGCTCCGGATGGGGAGGCGCGATCTTCAGCGCTATTTTTTCCATCCCTTTTCTCGCAGGAGAAGCCATGGGCATATATTTCCTCAGCACCCAGGGCTCACCGCTCATCACCGCGGTGCTCCTCGCAGTCGTGGCGATCGATTGCCTCTTTTACATCCTCGTCAAGGCGCCGACCCTTCTCGGGCGCAGGATAATGGATCAGGTAGAAGGATTCAGGGTGTTCCTCTCCGTCGCGGAGGGGGACAGTATTCGTCTCCTCGCCCCTTCCGAAAAGACGCCGGAACTCTTCGAGAAGTATCTGCCCTACGCGCTCGCCCTCGATGTGGAGCAGGCATGGGCCGAGAAGTTCTCCGATGTCCTTTCCCGTGTAGCCGCGGACGGAACCACCTATACCCCGGTCTGGTATTCCGGGGGTTTGTGGGATTACGGAAGGATCGGGGCCTTTACCTCTTCGATGGGAAGTTCTCTCTCCAGCTCGATATCTTCGTCGGCCGTTGCGCCCGGGTCCAGTTCCGGGTTTGGCGGCGGTGGGGGGAGCGGCGGCGGCGGCGGGGGAGGCGGGGGAGGGGGATGGTGAAGACAGTCGCTCGTTACTGGTTTCTGGTTACTAGGAGTCTGCCCGCCGACAGTCAGGCTCAGTTATTAGTGATCATTTAAACTTCAATGTGTAGCACAGATGAACGCAGATAAATCAGACAACGACCTTAGGCAATCTCCGCATCGTCCCCATCTGTGTTCATCGGCGGTTATCTGTGTATATCTGTGATGATCGTGTAAGCTTTAATGTGTGGCACAGATGAACACAGATAAATTCGGCAACGACCTTTGGTCAATCTCCACATCATCCCCATCTGTGTTCATCGGCGGTTATCTGTGTATATCTGTGATGATCGTGTAAGCTTCAATGTGTGGCATAGATGAACACAGATGCCGGACAGATATACACAGATGGATTTGATTGCGTCCAATGGAGGCACTGCGATTTCAGCGTGTTCGTTTCCGGATAACAGCGATGGGAAGAGCGTCGTCAGAGGACAGCGGGTGCTGCCTGTGAACTTTTGAGGACCTTTACCGCCCTCCCTGCCTCCTCGAGAATATTCAACGCCTCATTGATCTCGGCTTCGCTGTGAGCGGCGGTGACCAGAGCGCGAATACGGCTCGTCCCCGTAGGAACTGCGGGGGAGAGTACGGGCAGGATGAACAGTCCCTTGTCCTGAGCGAATTTAGTCATCTTCAGGGTTTTTTCATCTCTCCCGCATATTATCGGAACAATGGCGGTCTGGCTCTGCATTGTGTCGAATCCGCGGGATTTCAGCTCGCGGAGGAACTGAGCGATATTCCGCTGGAGCTTGGCGATGCGCTGAGGTTCTTCTTCTATCACCTCGAACGCCGCTTTGGCTGCTGCTGTGGCGGCGGGCGAGAGAGCGGCGGAATAGACAAAGGCGCGCGCAACGTGTTTCAGGTACATAATGATGTCGTTGTCCGCGGCGATATATCCGCCCATAGCGGGGATGGCTTTGCTCAGCGTTCCCATCTTGATGTTGACCACATTGGAGAGGCCGAAGTGCTCCTCGATCCCATGCCCCGTCTTCCCCAGGACCCCGAGTGAATGGGCTTCATCCATCATGAGCATGGCGTCGTATTTTTTGCAGAGACGGTGCACGTTGGGGAGGTCGATGATATCCCCGTCCATGCTGAAGACCGCGTCGGCCACCACGAGCTTCCCCGTGTTTGCGGGGGCTTCGGCGAGGCATCGCTCCAGATCAGCCATATCATTGTGCTTGCAGCGGACGAACTTTGCGCGCGAGAGGATGCAGCCGTCTACGATGCTGGCATGATTGAGCTTGTCACAGATGACGACGTCCCCCCGTCCCACCAGAGTGGAGACTGTAGCGAGGTTGGTGACGTAGCCACTGGAGAAGACGATAGCCGCCTGTGTGCCATTGAAAGCCGCGATCTTTGCCTCCAGTTCATTGTGAAGGGTGAGGGTTCCCGCGAGGAGCCTCGCACCGTGCGTTCCCGTGCCGAACTTTGCGATGGCATTCTGTGCGGCTGCGCTGATCTTGGGGTGGCCGATGAGGTTGAGGTAGCTATAGGAGGAAAAAAGCAGCATATCCCTTCCCTTCACAGTGACGCGCGAACCGTGCAGCTCCTCGATCGGCCGGAGGTAGAAGTAGTAGCCCATCTCCCGTCCCCACTCGATTCGGGCTTTGAGCTTTGCGATTTTCTCTGCTATGGGATTCATTATCTGAAACCTTTCTATCAGGAAAAGCTGATCAACGCGCGAGGGCATTATACACTACGGCTCTGCTTTGTACAAAGTTTTTCTTCGTGATGTAATGGGTCAGTTTCGGTGGGGTCTAGAGTCATATCCCCTCCCCCTCCGAAGGGGGAGGGCGGGGGTGGGTGTATCTCCCACCCCATAACTGTTCCATTACGTGACGACGTCGTAATGCATTAATTGCGCGGGGGTCTGCTGACTTTGTTCGGAAATACAGATTCTTATTATAACCACGGATAAACAATGTGGGAGCGGCTTCCCGCCGCGATAATCGGGGCAAGATGCCCCTCCCACAACTGAATCACGTTAGCCAATCCGTATCCATCCGAGATTTATATACTCCTGTGGAACTGATCCATTACGTGAAATCTAATCTCTGATGGAGGAATGGAACATCAGTTGTAAGGGGTCACTTATGGGTGGTATCCATTTCGCTTGTCATCCCGGCACTTCGACTGCGCTCAGTGTAAACTCGAGCGGGGATCCATGTGTGCCCGGCATGTGCTGCATCTCGCAAGCTGAAAGGAGCTTGCCGGAGTCGGTAGCGGCAACCGTAGCCGAA
>JAPLCW010000057.1 GCA_026392015.1 Candidatus Auribacterota bacterium
TAGCAAACAAGCGTCGAACCCGAAGGCAGCGCGCACGTCACTCTCACCTCCTGCGTGTCCCGCGAGTTCAATCCCTGATCAAGCCACTCAATTGATGGCGAGGGAACAGCAGGCGGTGTACGATCCCCGATCGCCACAGACTTCCAGCTCGACCAGCCTGATTCGCCGCCAGGCCCCCGCGCCTTGCACCGCACGCTCACCGTCTGCTCATCATAGACTCCCGTGTCTGTGTAGCTCGTCGCTCCTGTCCACCCGTAGTCGTTCGTACCCGCTCCTTCCATGTCGTACAACAACTCCGTCGCATTCGCCGGCATACCGCACGTCACCTTCACCTTCTGCCCGTCCCCGCTGTTCAACCCCTGGTCCAACCACTGAATCGACGGATCGGGCGCTGAAGGAGGTGGAATCGGTGTCGGCGTGTCGGACGGCGGGGGGGTATCTGTTAATTGCCTTCTCCTTATCGGACGATAACTTCCCAGTGAGCTCCAGTGCCATGTTTTCCGGCAGGCGGTCCAGGGGGTCTGCTCCATTGACTCCATATTTCCTTGGTCGAGTGTGCGGTTGAAGAGGATGATATGATTTCCGGAATCAACGCAGCCGTCCCCCTGGATCAGGCCCGCGCTCTCGCATGTACCTATGCCCCCCAGGCTGTCCACGTAGCCACCGGATTGAGTTGCGTCAGCCTCAAATGTGGAGGTGGTATAGCGCGAACCTAACCTCCAGCATATGCTGGCAAAACCGGAACAATCATTTCCATAACCGGTGGTTCCCCCGCCGGTATTATCAACCAGGTCTTTAAACCCAGACCAATCCTCCTGGGGGTTATTCTGGGAATACGCCTCTCCTGTATAGGTTGTACCTTTATAAAAATAATGGTAGATGCTTCCATAGCCAAAATTATTGATCGTATTTCCAGGGCTCCAGGTGGAGTCGATCATCACCCCCGCACGGGAGACAATATCAGCGCGGCTCCAGTCTCCCCAATCTTCCCCGCTCCATGCCAGGGCCATCGGGCAGAAGGAAAGAATGATGAGTAAGGAAGTTACCCATACCGCCACTACTCGTTTGAATCGAGCTCTCACTATTCCCATTAGAGAAGATCCAAGTTAGCTGACGCTAAATTTTATTTGCGTTTCCCCAGTGGGGCAATCGGGTCCCGGAATCCGCGGCTATTTTCCACGCCCACCAGACGCAGTTACCTCCAATTCCCTTAACTGCAAAGACGATATACTTTTTTCTTCAACGCAAAGGCGCAAAGACAACGCAAAGAAAACCCAAACTTCCTTTTTTACTCTGTCTCTGCGACCTTTGCGTCTCTGCGGTTCAAACAACGTTAACCGATAAGCTTTTGATGTTCCTTCACCGCAAAGTTCGCAAAGAGGGCAAAGTCAACCCAAAGAAAACCCGAACTTCTTCTTTCTGCGTCCCTAGTCAATAGTAGAGGTCTAACCCTGATTTTTCCTCACCAGCAACGACGCAACGCGCCGCGTGTCACCCGACTCGCAATCCACGAGGTCGCGGCCCGGGACAGGGCGCGCGCGGGTGCTTTACCGACCATTACTTGAACCTTATTATCCAAACTACCTGCATGTTGATCGGTCGGGTTTCGATCCCAGTCCTGTAATTGCTTGGGGAAGCAGGATCAGAGTTGGTGGCACCCTCGGCGAATCCAGTACCCGTACTGCGCAGCCATTGACCCGAACCCCACGGACAGCTCCCAAAGGATCCGACATGGTGCACATGGTTTTGAAATGTGTCGGCCTGTAGCGTGCCCGTGGGAGAGGCGCCTTTACCCCGCAAAAAGTAACCTCCTTCAGTACCTGACGGCGCGCTATTGAGATTCGGCAGCACCTGGCCATTAATAGGGCTGGCTGCGTCAGCGACGGTTTGACCATTGCATTCTAACCAACCACTCGGCAATGCCGGGACACCGGTAAGGTCCTTGTGCCAGGCTAGTATCGTCCCGATAGGAACATCCATTGCGGAATGGAGCGCATACCCCACGCTCGCCATTTCCTGGCGTGGAGAAAGGGTTTCGCCGGCAACCGCTATCTCCAGGTACAGCGCATCATTCGCCTGGAATACCGATGCCAGGTCGGTAGTAGAGCCGAGCATCACGTTGAAGAGGCCGTTCGTGACCACAACGCTGCTATGGGTCTCCGTCCACTTCTGGTTTCCTGCTGTCGCGGCATCGTAGAGCTTGAATACTATGCTGTACGAGCCGTCAATCAACTGCCCCTGGGCGTTCGTGAGCTTACCCTGGTAGTTGATCTTGCCGGGAATGGCGGCATGACAATAACCAACGGCCAGCGCAAGAACCACAACAACCGATAAGAAAAAATACTTCTTCATGACTCCCTCCTTTTGAATGGGTTAAGGTTTATTTTTAAAATACTGAAGATTCCTTTCATCTCCGTTTCCTTAGTATTGGTAACCTCAGTTTCGCAGCAACCTCAACAGGAACTTCACCGCGATTCTAACCATTATCTAAACTCAGGTTTCACCCTGAGGCAGAGCAAAATGGAATAATTTCATAACCTCACCTCCTCTATTACCAGCGATTAAACGATTAATGTTTTTATGTTTTTTTCACCGCAAAGGCGCCCTTCGACTACGCTCAGGACAGGCGCAGAGTGCAAAGTTAAAGCAAAGAAAATTCAAACTTCCTTTTTTACTCTGTCTCTGCGACCTTTGCGCCTTTGCGGTTCGAATTATTTCCCCATTGATCAGTTTCCAACCCTCTCCAGCATGAGCTTCTCGCTCCGGCTCACATTGCTTCCCGGCTTCCCCTCCAATCTAAAACGCTCGCTCTGGGACACGGTCGGTTCCTCTTTCCCTTTATCCATAAAAGATGCGCTACCCTGAACACTAAACTTCTGACTCTTACTGACGGATGCCCCTGATTTTCCCCCCTCTTTCTGCTTAGGCCAGAGACTGCAACCGCACAGCAAAAGAGATGCCACGCCGGCCACTTTAAGAAAAGGAATTATCTCCTTGGGAAATAGAGCAGAGAACCGATTCATGTGCGCTCCCTCCAGTCAGTTGAGTCTCGGATACGACGTCCATATCACAACCTCCTAGCCTGATCTATTCACCAACTCAAAACCGACATACCTGCCCAATAGCACAACAGACTACACACTTTTAACCACTGAAGACGCTGAGGTCACTGAACGGTTCACGCAACCATCTCATTGATATCTTAATCGCTATTCAGGATCTGCTTCTTTTGTTGATCTGCGTTCATCTGCGCAAATCTGCGTCCAAATACTCAGTGCCCTCAGTGGTTATGCCCCTTTTAATACGCGCGCCTCGTGAATAATCCAGGCTAGTGTCGTGTCCGGTAAATAGCTTTACAAAGTCGTGTCATTGCGAGGAGCGAAGCAATCTATTGGAATGCAAGGAGATGAGATTGCTTCGCTTCCGCTCGCAATGACAGACATGCGCAAGATATTTCTGAGACGGCACACTAGCCAGCAGATTGCAGACCTCCCTGTAGATTCATTACGTGCGCCATTCACTATTTCCGTCACCACTTGTGTCGCGCTCGGGCCGGGGTTACCGCGTTCCCGTCCGAACCCCCCAGGCCCCCGGCTGTGTGCTGAAAAAGGTCTTCCCTAATTTCACATCCGCAACAGTCGCTTCGCACTGATCAAGCTTCGCCTTGATGTCATCGTATATCTCAGCCAATGTCTTCATCGTCGAGCCGGGGCCCGCGCTTGGAAACTGGAAGCTGCCGGCAATGCTTGCCTCACTCCCCGAGTTCAGGTAGTCATAAATCTCCTGGAATGTGTACATCCCGCTCCCCGACGACGGAACCCCGATAGGCTCCATGCTTTTTGTCGGTGTAACTGTTGGGGTAGGCGTTATCGTGGGTGACGGCGTGATCGTCGGCGTAACTGTTACTGTGGGCGTTTGAGTCGGTGTATCTGTCGGCGTCGGAGTCTGTGTCGGGGTCTGTGTCGGAGTCGGGGTAATCGTCGGCGTCTCCGTCGGTGTCGGAGTGATCGTCGGGGTCTGCGTCGGCGTGTTGGTCGGGGTCTGGGTAGGTGTGTTAGTCGGCGTGTTGGTGGGAGTTGGAGTAATCGTCGGTGTCTCAGTAGGCGTGTTGGTCGGGGTATTAGTCGGCGTCGGCGTCATCGTTGGTGTCTCAGTCGGTGTTCTCGTCGGCGTGTTGGTCGGGGTCTGGGTAGGTGTGTTAGTCGGAGTGTTGGTGGGAGTTGGAGTAATCGTCGGTGTCTCAGTAGGCGTGTTGGTCGGAGTCTGAGTCGGCGTCGGCTCCACAATATCCACTACACCATTCCCGCTCGCCTGCGACCTGTTGCCTTCCTCGTCAAACGCGTATACCTTTGAATACCATACACCCAAAGTCAAATCGGCAGCGTGGCTGTAAGAATTCGTGCTCGTATAGGCACTATAATTCTCTCCCCCCAGCGTCTGACTCCAATATATCCTGTACGTATCCGTCGAGCGCAGGCCGCTGCCAAATTCGTCATCGGATGCCGCAGCCCATGTCCATGTCGGCTTCAAATTTGACGTGGGCGTATCCGTCGAAGGTGTTCCCGCGGCTGACGGCGAAATCGCATCAAGTGCCGACAACAAAATATTGGAGTAGGTATGGTATGAGCTGCTCTCGAGATATGGCGCTCCGCCATTACCCAAACTTGTTGTAGCAGAACCACTTGAATCAATCAGTAGATAGTGCGCTGACGCTCTTTTCTGTGCGCCGGGTTCGTTGCCGCACCCGCCCGTATTCATTTCCCAGGCACAGTTCACGTAATGCGCACTATGGGGATACCCTGCATATACAGTAGGCGTGGGGCTTGGAGCGGGAGTCGGCGTATCCTCAGTGCCTCCAGCGCTGTTGATTCCATTATCTACCAGCAGACAAAAAGTAAATATGACTGCACAAAAAACCCCTAATTTCATCATCATATCGCCCTCCTAGCGAAAGAAACTCGACCTGATATATTAGTTTAGGATACACTCCACCGCAGGTTAAGCAAGCATATTTCATGCCAAGAATGCATTTTTTGTTTTATTTCAAGAAGAGATATGTAACAGACTATAAACGAAAGACTTATGTACTGAATTTAGGAGGCTATTAGTTACTTGACGTATCATAGAAATAATATTTGCATACTTTGTTTACACATATGGGTGAATAAGTGCATACTTTGTATACAATTGATAATATCAAAAAGGGAACTTAAGCACTGTCTCCACCTCTCATATCAGACTTGGTCATCTATCCGAGAAGATATATAGTGCCCTCTTTTACAATGCAGTACATCTCCCCACAGCTTATCCGCTTTAGCCCGACTTTCGCAGATTTTTGATATTTGAGGTTTTTTGTATTTTTCTGAGGCTTATGGATTGATTATATTGAGTGCTTTGGCCGAAAAGGGATTTTTACCCCCCTGTGTGGAGACCTACCCTCTGGATTTTAGTTGC
>JAPLCW010000038.1 GCA_026392015.1 Candidatus Auribacterota bacterium
ATCCACCCTACGTTCTCCCCCCAGATCAAATTATGGTTTTTGATAATCTTGCCGATTTCAGGCCTGGCAGTCCTTGCGTGCGGGAGACAGGCACTCCTTTCCAAATCGTGGAAGAATGGAAAATCATGGCATTGCTGAGAGGGGGAATGGGAGGGTACGGCACAGGCACAGGAGGCTGTGAAAAACGCGACGGCGAAAATAATGAGGGTCATAATTCATTCCGCAGGGGTGAGGGAGCCCCACGGGCACGACGCCATACGGCATCGGATCGTGCCCGTGGCCTTCTGCGAAGGCGGATAAAATCAGTGCCGCTTTTCAGCATTTTGATCTCTGATACCCCTGGTGATTCTGTTATTACAGACTCCTGCTGACTTATCCATTACCTGAAAAATCAAGGATAGAGATTTGAACACCCTGATTTTTCCAAGTTGCAGCAGGGTTATGAATCTCTTTATTTACCCTACACGATTCTCTTGTGTGCAAAATGTTATTATTGATAGTTATACCATACCGGAGTACATACGAAGTTTGAAATACTGCATCCTCCTTTATCCGCTTTAACATATAATCTGATTGTATTTGTACTGTTCGCTTTCATGTGATTCACCTTTGGGCTTGTTGTCACAATGAATTTTTCCGTTAGGGTATTTGTATGTGTTGGATAACCACTCCCGGTGTATATATCCGTTCCATTTAAGGTCAGTTTCACGTACCAATAGGCGTAGAAATCATTCGGGCTTGTTAAGTCATAACCTAACTGAGCGATTATACCATTAGCTGCTGAGGTGTAGGTCCAGCTCTGCACTTCTTCCCAGTTCCCACTAGGGATTCCATAACCTGCAGCATGTGTGAAGGTGGTTGTGTCAGTAGAGGATATAAGTGTAATATCCGAATGGTCATTCATATAGCAGGATTTTCCTTCCGGACAGCCGACTACCAGTGTGCCGGTTTTAACTCCCCAGGAATCTGTTTGGGTGCAGAAGAACTTCTTTCCCGATTCAACATTGGCGGCAGTCGTGGTTGCGCACTGGGCAAATGGCGTCGCGACGGCATCGCCGATCTGCTTCGTGCTCTTCATCGTGGAGCCCGGACCGGATGTGGGCTCCTGGAAACTTGTCTGCACCGTGAGCGCAGTCCCGCTCGTCAGGTAGTCATACAAATTTTGGAGCGTGTACATCCCGCTCCCCGCCGACGGGGCTCCCGTGGAGTCGAAGCTCCCCGCAACTGCTAAACCAGACAGACCAACCGCGAACATCAGGCTCAGAGCTGCCGTGATTAATTTTTTCATTTTGATACCAATCCTTTCTTGATTTATTTCTAACTTGCTGCAAGCGAGATTGCCACGTCCCGCCGTGGCGGGACTCGCAATGACAATAAGATTAGACAATCACCGGAGAGGCGCGGATGGGAGAAAGTTTGGTGAGACTGCTTATATACACCGGTGTATCGCGACACCGGATATGCGCGCAGGAATTATCTCTTCCGAACCTGAGCACACACACATCATGGACAGCCTTGTTGAGTCTTTCGTTATTGTTCTTCAAGCCTGCCACGAGAACAGAGCCGCTACATATTTCAGAATCATCCGGTCCGCTGGCCAACCTGCTCCTTCCATCTTTTCCAATCTTTTGCCATGGCCCAGGATCGGCCTTCGCAAGATAACCGATGGCCCCACCCGGCCCAAAATGCATCCACCCCACATTCTCTCCCCACGCATAGCCGTAAAACTGGCCGATCTCATCCATGTACACACGAGAATGACTGGTCTGGAAATTAATCCAGCCCGTGACTTCTGCCCAGGCAAACCCCGAC
>JAPLCW010000215.1 GCA_026392015.1 Candidatus Auribacterota bacterium
TATACTTCTCCTCCGGACTAAACTTCCTCTTTTCCATCTCTCCGCCTCCTTTCTATGGTAAAATCTTACCATCCATGGAGGCGAGATTCATACAAATCTAAGAACCCGAAAAAGTCCAATTTAGTCTAAACCATTACAGAAGTGCCCGCCCCATAATAGAGCGAACACTTTCAGAACAGATCAATTATATTCCCGCGGCGCGCTTTTCCCACCCGGGACGTTGAGTCCCATCGGAACAAAAGCGCGGGGAGAGGAAGACGCGCTGCATTATCCCGGTTCATTTCCCCGAGTCGCTATTGCAGGCTGAGGCCGTTTGAGACCTCGACCGGCGGATTCGAAGGGAATCGCCCTTTATACATCATGACGAACGCCATCGCAAAAATCCCGCGCCCCCTGCAGGTGGGAAACTGATGCAAAGCTGAAGGAAAGATTTTCGGAGATCAGCTGGGAGTGGCGCTAACGTAAAGAAATATTTGCCTCCATCACGCGGACAAGACAATCTTTGGCCGGCTAAAACTAGTTTGCTGTCTCAGAAATACCTTGCGTATGTTTGTCATTGCGAGCGAACGCGAAGCAATCTCATCTCCTTGCATTCCAATAGATTGCTTCGTCGCTTCGCTCCTCGCAATGACACGACTTTGTAAAGCTATTTACGAGATACGACACTAGCGTCTCACTACAAAAAAACACTTTTGCCGGCAAAACATCAGATCTTATCCCGTAACTGGGCTATAAGCTTTATCCAGACGGTTCCATCGGGATTTCATCCTAATCCATTCGTCGGATGAAATCGAAGTTACCCCGGCTTAAAGAACAAGGATCTTCTTACACGAAGACCCGGAGTTATATCCGCAGGTGGGAAAGCGCACAGCGCCCGCCCACCTGCGGATGATCAAATAGTGTTAGGGTTCACAAACGCATAGCATGGTGTTCACGCTGTCGGGTCCCTCCTGATTTGCAGACTCCCAGCTACACTCCTTTAGTGGGTTCGTGTCTGTGTTCCTGGGATAGCAGTACCCGCCCCCGGCGAATCTGTCATCTATTTGCCATACTGGCATCCCTCCTTGGTTCACATGGCAACAATAACAGGGCGAGAGGGGATGCCATTGATGACATACTTCACACGTGGCGGGATTGTCATTCCAAGTCCTTGGCTCTGCGCAATGCAGTGGTAATGAATTGAAATGTCTCTCGGAACATATAGTGTCACACGACTTACCAACCACTCCGTCGTAGAACCAACACCCGTAATCGTCCGGAGGCGCACTCTGGGTTGCTAACCATTTTCCTCCCTCAGACGCGCACGAGGTCGGACCCCAAGGCTGTGGCGTCTCTGTTGGCGTCAGTGTGGGTGTCTCAGTCGGTGTCGGTGTCGGTGTCAGCATAAGCAGTGCGGTTCCCGTCTGGATACCCCAGCTTCCTGACTGTGTGCAGAAGAACTTAACTCCTGACTCCACATTAGCAGCCATGACGGGGCACTGGCCAAACAGCGCTGCTATATCATCGCCGATCTCCTTCGTGGTCTTCATTGAGCCGGCCGTTGGCCCGGACGTGGGCTCCTGGAAACTTGTCTGCACAGTGAGCGCCGTGCCACTCGTCAGGTAGTCATACAGGTTCTGGAGCGTGTACATCCCGCTCCCCGCTGTTGGGGGGCCAGATGGTTCAAGACTCCCGGCAATGGCCACGCATGACACACCAACCATAAAAATCAAACTCAGAGCTGCTGTGATTAACTGTTTCATTTTTTCATCCACCCTTTCTTGTTTAACTTTTAACTTTAAGCTTCCAACTGTAGTTCACCCTGAATTATTCATCTGCGTAGTGTAGGGGTTCGATTTATCGAACCCAGGTTGAGAACGGGCTTGATAAAACTTGTCCTGAGCTTTCCGAAGGATCAAGCCCCTACAATGCAATATATTACGAATATTTGGATAATGTTAATCGCGAGTTGATGAATAGATCAGCCTAGCACGTCGCAGGAGGGGCACGGATGGGAGAAAGTGTGGCGAGATAAGCTATATACACCGGCGTATCGTAACACCGGATACATGCACAGGAATCATCTCTTCCAATCCTGAGCAGACAAACCGTCCATGCATCAGTAGTATACCTCTGATAACTATTGTTCAGGCCTGTTACGGGAACAGAGCCGCCGCATATTTCAGAATCATCAGGGCCGCCGGCCAATCTGCACCCTGCATCTTTTCCAATCTCTTTCCATGGCCCAGGATCGGCCTTCGCTAAATATTGCACGATCCTGCCAGGCCCAAAATGCATCCACCCTACATTCTCTCCCCACGCATAGCCGTAAAATTGCCCCCGCTCATCCAGGTATACCCGCGAATGACTGGTGCGAAAATTGATCCAACCCGTGACCTCAGACCACGCATAGCCCGACAGCTTGCCCTGACCATCGTTGTTGACTCCCCAGTCATAGAAGCCCCGGTTGGTGTAGCGCCCCTCATTCAGAGGACGCCCCTCACCGAGGCATACCCAGCCGCAGTTCTCAAGCCAGACCCAGCCCGCCAATATGTTTGAGCCTATTTTCAAGTGGGCATGTGTCACCTTGAGGTTGACCCATCCTATGCTCTCCCCCCAGATCAGATTATGGCCTTCGATGATCCCGCCAATCTTAGCCGAGGATATGCATGGTTGCTGGAGTTCGGCGTTTCTTTCCGAGTTGGGGGGGAATGTGAAATCATAGCATTGAGGAAAAGGAGAATTGGCGGGTACGGCATCAGCGAAGGAGGCTGCGAAGAGGGCCAAGGCAAAAATAATGAGAGTCATAATTCTTTCCGCAGGGCTGATAAAATCGATTCACATTCACAAAACCACACATAACTAGCCTGCATTTTCCGTGCCAACTTTACAATTTTTCTTCCATAAACAAAAATAGTCTTAATAAACACGAGCAGAATCAGTTGCAACAACGGTCGCAAAGATGAAAATTGTCGCTGGACCCCCCAAAAGTCCGATTTGCATACTTTGTTTACACCCCCAAACGCTAAGAGTGCAAACTTAGTTTACAACTCTTGTCATATCGTAATGTTCTCGACGATTTGAACCATCAAGTTTGGGACAAACCCAGTATTGGTCATCTTTGTTGCATTTAACTGACAGCCGAAAGTTCTGAGATGAA
>JAPLCW010000002.1 GCA_026392015.1 Candidatus Auribacterota bacterium
GGAGATGGTGATGCCGGGAGATAATGTATCGGTGGAGTGCGACTTGATCACGCCGATAGCGATGGAGAAGGGATTGCGGTTTGCGGTGAGGGAGGGCGGACGCACGGTGGGAGCGGGAAGGGTAGCGGAGGTCATAAAATAGCGTATCTTGTGAAGCGCATCTCGTGAAGCGAGAAACTTGAGATGAGATATAGCATATACGTTGTACGCTTCACGCTTCACGAACGACGCTTCACGGAGGTAGGCGTTTCACGGAGGTTGTAATGGTGCGAGAAATTATTACCCTCGCCTGCCAGGGGTGCAAGCGTAGGAATTATACGACGACAAAGGACAAGAAAAAGCATCCCGACCGGATTGAATTGAAGAAGTACTGCCGATTTGAGAGAAAGCATACGGTACATAAGGAGACGAAGTAATACAGCAACTGATGTCTAATGTTTAATGTGTAAAGTAAGAGCTACCTTAAACCTTACACTTTAAACTTTTTTTGCTGTAGTAAAGGCGGGTAGCTCAACTAGGTAGAGCACCGGTCTCCAAAACCGGCGGCTGCAGGTTCGATTCCTGTCCCGCCTGCCAGATGCGATGAGCGCTGCGCTTCATGGAAGGTCGGCGCGAAGAAAGCGAAGTTAGGGAGAGTGTTGTAGGAGTTTAGTACATTTCGCAGTGTTAGCACAAAATCGGTGCTGCTAGAGACCGGGGCCGGGTAACGGCCTTCGGGGAAGTAGCAGAGCGGCCCGCTGGCGGCGCGCGGGGCGGTATAACACGGCTGGATACTCCTCACTCCTTTGATGAACGCTATAGAGAAGTGAGGTTTTTCTATGTTTGCAAAAATAAGGCAGTTTATAATCGACGTGGGCGTGGAGATGAACAAGGTCTCCTGGCCCATCAAGAGGGGTCAGAATATCACGGTAAAGGAGAGGTACCAGGAACTCTCCGATTCGACCACCATGGTGATTCTTTCCTCTCTTGGCCTCGCGATATATATCGGACTGGTGGACATGGGGCTGTCTGCGCTCATAAAGATCCTGGTCGGTTGAGCGTGCCGGAGAAATTGTGTGAGGAGCGGAATACGCGGGGAGTGAGCATGGCAACGGAGGAGATGGATAAGAAGTGGTACGTGGTGCACACCCTGTCGGGGCAGGAGTATAAGGTAAAGGAGATGCTCGAGAGCAGGATTAAGAGCTATGAGATGGAGCAGCTCATTCCCCACGTACTCATACCTTCGGAGAAGGTTGCCGAGGTAAAGGCAGGGAAGAAAACGATCAGCGCGAGGAAATTTTTCCCCGGCTATATACTCGTGGAAATGGCCCGCACGGACGAAACATATTACCTTGTGCGTCAGACGCCCGGAGTCATCGGCTTTATCGGCTCAGGCTCCCCGATCCCGCTTCAGGAACATGAGATACAGGATGTACTCGCGCAGATCGAACTGAAAAAGGAGAAGGTCAAGCCGAAGGTTCTCTTCGAAATAGGGGAAACGGTAAAGATTACCGATGGGCCGTTCATCAATTTCAATGGCACCATCGACGAGGTGAATCCGGACAAGGGCAAGTTGAAGGTACTGGTGTCGATTTTCGGGCGCTCGACGCCGGTGGAACTGGAATACTGGCAGGTGGAGAAGGGATAACCAAAAAGAATACAGAATCCGGAATCCAGAAGAAAAACTGCCGAGCATCCGCGAGAAGGTATCCATGGATTCTGAATTCTGACTCCTGAATTCTGTATTCTTCAAGCAACGAGGTTCTCAATGGCAAAAGAAATAGGCGCAATGGTAAAGCTTCAGATTCCTGCGGGTCAGGCAAATCCGGCCCCGCCTGTCGGGCCTGCCCTTGGACAGCACGGCGTCAATATCATGGAATTCTGCAAGGCGTTCAATGCCGCGACCAAGGACAAAGGCGGTTTGATTGTGCCCGTGGTAATTACCATATATAAGGACAGATCGTTCACCTTCATCCTCAAATCCCCCCCGGCGGCGGTCCTGCTGAAGAAGGCCGCGGGAATTGCGGTTGGTTCGGGCACCACCGGCAAGGAGAAGATAGGCAAGGTAACGAAGAGCCAGGTACGGGAGATCGCGCGTCAGAAAAAGGAAGATCTCACCTCTGCGGATGATGAAGCTGCGGTAAGGATTATAGAGGGGACTGCGCGAAGCATGGGCCTCGAGGTTGTCGAGGGCTGAGCCTTGAAAGCGCGAGGCTTGCTTCTGGATAGCGTGAAGAGAAGTTAAGGATATTGATTTTGCTGGATAAACGGCCGCAAGGGGAACTGCGTAGTGAAAAAGAAGAGTAAACGATACAGGAAAGGGCTGGAGAAGGTAGAGGCGGGGAAGGTATATCCGCTGCAGGCGGCGATCGCGCTTCTGAAGGAGATGCCGGCCGCAAAGTTCGACGAGACGGTGGACCTCGCGTTTGTCCTGGGGATAGACCCGAAGCAGAATGACCAGCAGGTTCGGGGGACGGTTGCGCTCCCGCACGGCACAGGGAAGAAGGTGCGCATTGCTGTTTTTGCGAAGGGGGCACAGGTGGATGAAGCGAAGGCTGCGGGCGCGGACTTTGTAGGACATGAGGATCTAATCAAGAAGGTGAGCGAAGGATGGGCGGATTTTGACATCGCCGTGACCACACCGGACTTGATGAAGGAGCTCGGAAGGTTGGGGAAGATGCTCGGGCCGCGCGGCCTCATGCCGAGCCCCAAGACGGGAACGGTGACTCGAGAAGTCGGGAAGACCGTCAAGGAGCTCAAAGCAGGCAGAATAGAGTTTCGAGCGGACAAGAGCGCCAATGTTCAGGTCCCGATCGGCAAGAAGTCATTTGCAGCGAGCGCTCTGATGGAGAATGCGCAGACGGTCATTGATGGGCTTCTGAAGGCAAAGCCCGCTACCTCCAAAGGAATCTACATGAGGAAGTGCGTGGTGTCCTCGACGATGGGGGTGGGCGTGCCTATAGATTTGAAAGAGTATACGGTTGTTGTATAGATTTTTGTTCTTAAGCTTCTTTGTATTTTGCATAGAAGTTTGGGATTTGATGGCGGCCTGAGGCCGCACGAGGAGTGGCGAACGATGAGGCTGGAGAAGAAGAGTACCGTTGACCAATTGAAGAGCGCGCTCGAGAAGAGCCACATGCTGATCCTCGCTGACCACACGGGATTGAGCTCGAACAAGATGAATGAGTTGCGCGCCCGCCTTAAGGGGAACGGTGCAGAGTATATGGTCGTCAAGAACAGGTTGCTCAAGCGGGCTCTTGATGAGCAGATGGCGCCCTCACTGGAGCCGATGTTGGCGGGCCCCACGGGGATTGCGGTGACCGCCGGAGACGGGGCCATGCTCTCGAGGCTCGTGATCGATTTTGCAAAAAAGAATGAAGCACCCAAAGTAAAAGCAGGCTTCTTCGAGGGGGCGTTCCTTACGGCCGCGCAGGTCGGAGTGCTGGCGTCACTTCCCTCACGCGGAGTGCTCCTGGGAATGCTCGCGGGCAGCATTCAGGGGCCGCTCGCCGGTTTTGCGAGAATTTTGGGAGAGATGCTGAGGCGGTTCGCATATGTCGTGGATCAGGTGGCCAAGAAAAAAGGGCCGGATACGCCAATAACTGCAAATAAGGATGAGCAGAGTTCACCAAAGGAACCGGTAGCAACTAGTCAGGAACAGAAGGAACCGGTAGCAACTGGTCAGGAGCAGAAGGGACCGGAAGCAACCAGTCAGGAGCCGAAGGAACCGGTAGCAACCAGTCAGGAGCCGAAGGGACCGGAAGCAACCAGTCAGGAGCCGAAGGAACCTGAAGCAACCAGTCAGGAGCCGAAGGAACCGGTGGCAACTAGTCAGGAGCCGAAGGAACCGATGGCAACTGGTCAGGAGCCGAAGGAACCGGTGGCAACTGGTCAGGAGCCGGTTGTTTAAATCGAAGTTCCCTAACTACTAGCTACTAACTACTAGCTACTGTTTTAAGGAGGAGGAGACAATGACAGAAGAAGTAAAAAAGGCGGAGAAAAAGGCGGAGAAGAAAACGGAGGGGGCATCCGTGGAGCACAGCGCGGAAGTGAAGATCATCCTCAAGAAGATTTCTGAGCTTGCCACGGGTGAGAGGAAGGCATTGGGGCTCGAAATCATCAAGAGCCTCACCGTCCTCGAGCTGTCCGAGTGGGTCAAGTCCATCGAATCGGAGTTCGGCGTTTCCGCAGCAGCGCCGGTTGCCATGATGAGCGCTGCCCCCGCAGCGGGTGCGGCGGGAGAACCGAAAGAGGAGAAAACGGCCTTCAGCGCAATCCTCACCTCGGCAGGAGATAAAAAGATTCAGGTGATCAAGGAAGTCCGCGCGATCACCAGCCTCGGCCTCAAGGAGGCGAAAGACCTTGTCGAGGGCGCGCCGAAGGCGATAAAGGAGAACGTTACAAAGGAAGAGGCGGAGGAGATAAAGAAGAAGGTAACCGCGGCCGGCGGTACCGTGGAGATTAAGTAAGGCAATAAGCTGTAAGCGATAAGCAGTAAGCATATAGGGTGCTTATTGCTTAGTGCTTAATTCTTAGTGCTGTTGTTGCGAGGTGAACATGTTAGTGAAGAAAAATATTATTGATTGCTCCCGATTGGAAGAGGTCGTTACCATGCCCAATCTGGTCGAAGTTCAAACGAAGTCCTATGAGGAGTTCCTCCAACCCACTCTCCTTCCGAATAAAAGGAGGGTGCAGGGCTTGCAGGAAGTGTTCAAAGAGGTCTTCCCTATCAAGAGCTACGATGAGACCTGTTCCCTCGAATTCGTAAACTATTCCCTTGGGGTCCCGAAGTACGACATCATGGAGTGCCGCAGGCGCGGGCTCACCTATTCGGCCCCTCTTCGTGTCACGCTCCGCCTCCGCGAGAATGGCAATATCAAGGAAGAGACGGTCTACTTTGGCAGCGTCCCTCTCATGACCGAGCAGGGCACCTTCATCATCAATGGTGCCGAGCGGGTGATCGTGAGCCAGCTCCACCGCTCCCCCGGCATCTGTTACGAACGCACCCCGCATCCGCGCGGGATCCCCAGCTACTGGTTCAGGGTCATCCCCTACCGCGGCTCGTGGCTCGAGGGGGAACTCGACAGCAGTGACACCGTCTATCTTTACATCGACCGGCGCAGGCGCAGGAGAAAAATTATTGCCACGACCCTGCTCCGGGCGGCGGGATATTCAACGGATGAGCAGATTCTCGAAGCGATGCTGGGGAGGGAGGAGATCCAGATTGCCGGGCGTGATGAAAAAGAAATTGTGGACAGGGTTTCGCTCGGAGCAATCGCCGATCCCAAAACGGGTGAGGCCATCGTCGCTCCCGGAGAGAAGCTTGTTCGGCAGAAGATACTGCTTTTGCGCCAGGCGGGCATCGTCTCCCTGCCGGTAACCGCGTCCACGCTGGGTGAGGCGTGCATACTGAAGATGCTCCAGCGGGACACGACAGATTCTCAGGATGAGGCACTCAAGGAGATCTACAAAAGATTGAGACCCGGAGATCCTCCGAACATCGCGAGCGCCCGTACCCTCTTCAAGCGCATCTTTTTCGATCCGCGACACTATGATCTCGGAAAGGTGGGGAGATTCAAGCTCAATAAGAAGCTCAATCTTGAAATCGGCGAACGGATGCTGCGAATCGGCACCTTGCGGAGAGAGGATATGGTCGAGGCCTGCAAATATCTCCTCAACCTGCGACATGGCGAGGGAGGCACGCTGGACGACATCGATCACCTCGGTAATCGGCGCGTGCGCTCAGTGGGAGAACTCCTCCAGAACCAGTGCCGCATCGGGCTCGCACGTATGGAGAGGCTCACGAAGGAGAGGATGAACCTCTATGACATGAGCGCCGAGACGGTGACCCCTCACCGCCTTATCAATCCGAAGGCGTTTACGAGCGTCATCAGGGATTTCTTCGGCCGGAGCCAGCTCTCGCAATTCATGGATCAAACAAACCCGCTTGCCGAGCTCACGCACAAGAGGAGATTGTCGGCCCTCGGCCCCGGGGGACTCAGCCGCGATCGTGCGGGGTTCGAGGTCCGCGACGTCCACCCGAGCCACTATGGCCGTATATGCCCCGTGGAAACGCCGGAAGGCCCCAACATCGGTCTAATCTCTTCTCTCAGCACCTACGCGCAAGTGAATGAGTACGGTTTTCTGGAAACACCCTACAGGAAGGTGACGAACGGCAGAGCAACGGATGAAATTGCGCACCTCACCGCGGATGAGGAAGAGCAGTACGTCATTGCGCAGGCGAACGCGGCTATGGATGATAAAGGCCGGCTGATCGAGCCGAAGGTGTCCTGCCGCCTCCGGGGAGACTTTATCTATGTTCCGCCGGAGGAGGTCCACTTCATCGATGTATCCCCAAAGCAGCTTGTGAGTGTCGCCGCGGGGCTCATCCCCTTCCTGGAGCACAACGACGCCAACCGCGCGCTCATGGGATCCAACATGCAGCGTCAGGCGGTGCCGCTCCTCACGCCCGAGGCCCCGATTGTTCTGACGGGACTCGAGTACAGGGTGGCGCGGGACACCGGGGTCATGACGCTCGCGCAGGCGCCCGGAGAGGTGGAGTACGTGGACAGCGAGAAGATTGTCGTGAGCGGTAGAAGCTACCGTCCCATCAAGTACTTCCGCTCCAACGCCGGGACATGCATCAACCAGCGGCCGATTGTGCAAGTGGGCGATCGAATTAAAAAGGGCGATGTGCTTGCCGACGGTCCCGCGACAAAGGACGGTGTTCTTTCCCTCGGGCGCAACGTGTTGGTCGCGTTCATGCCGTGGGGGGGCTACAACTTTGAGGATGCAATCCTTATCAGCGAGAGGCTCCTGAAGGACGATTATTATACCTCCATCCATATCGAGGAATTTGAAATCGGCGCCCGGGACACGAAACTCGGACGGGAGGAGATAACCCGTGATATCCCTAACGTCGGAGAGGAAGCGCTTAAGGATCTCGGCGAGGACGGCATCGTGCGCCTCGGCGCGGAGGTGAAGGCGGGAGACATCCTGGTGGGGAAGATCACTCCGAAGAGCGAGACGGAGCTCACACCCGAGGAGAGGCTGCTCAGGGCGATCTTCGGAGAAAAGGCCGCGGATGTGCGCGACGCATCGCTCACCGTTCCGTCGGGGACGGAGGGGATCGTGATGGACGTGAAGGTATTCTCGCGCAAGGACGCCGCGCAGACCGATGAGGAACGGATCGAGGAGAAGCGCAAGATCAAAGCGATCAACGAGGAATTTAGAAAGCGTATCACGAAGATCAAGAGAGATCGGGAGGAACGGCTCACCGAGTTGCTCTTGGGCAAGATTCTGGAGACGGAGGTGATCAATCTCCAGACCGGAGAGATCATTATCCCCACGGGAAGGAAGATTTCCAAGACCCAGATCCAGCAGCTTCAGGAAGTTGATTTCGCGGATATCGAGTGCGAAGACGAGCAGTTGGGGATCGATATAAAGAGGGTCATTATGGAATTTGCGCATGCCATCGAGGAGGCTGAGATGGCGGAGAACCGCGCGATAGAGAAATTCAAGCGTGGCGACGAGCTTGACCCCGGCCTGATCAAGCAGGTAAAGGTATACGTGGCGAGCAAGCGGAAGTTGCAGGTGGGAGACAAGATGGCGGGCAGGCATGGAAACAAGGGTGTAATCGCCAAGATCCTGCCGGTAGAGGATATGCCGTTCCTGGAGGATGGCACGCCGGTGGACATGGTGCTCAATCCGCTCGGCGTCCCATCGAGAATGAACGTGGGGCAGCTCCTCGAAACCCACCTCGGCTGGGCGGCAAAAGTTCTCGGCCTGACCTTCATCACGCCCGTCTTCAACGGGATCAAGGAGGAGCAGATCAAGGAGTACATGGCGAAGGCGATGCTGCCCGCGACAGGGAAGGCAATCCTGTACGACGGGCGGAACGGAGAGCGCTTCAGGCAGGATGTCACCGTCGGGTACCTGTACATGATGAAGCTCTCACACCTCGTCTCGGACAAGATCCACGCAAGGGCGATCGGACCATACTCGCTCGTGACGCAGCAGCCGCTCGGCGGGAAGGCTCAGTTCGGCGGCCAGCGTTTCGGAGAAATGGAGGTATGGGCGCTCGAGGCGTACGGAGCAGCGTATGCGCTCCAGGAATTGCTCACGGTGAAGAGTGATGACGTCGCCGGGAGAACGAAGATCTACGAGTCGATCGTCAAGGGGCAGAATACCCTTGAGGCGGGGACGCCGGAGTCGTTCAACGTGCTCATCAAGGAGATGCAGAGCCTCTGTCTCGACGTGAGGACGGAGAGGGCATAGCGATAGTTTAAGGTTTAAAGTGTAAGGTAGTAGATTCAGGGGGACATAAAAGAGAGGTTGCGGCTATGGGGAGCAAGGAAGCGGCGGATCAGAAACTCGCAAAGGCGTTCCTGGGACTGGACAAGGAAGAAGGGGCATTCGATCGGGTGACGATCAAGATTGCCTCTCCGGAGGTGATCCGTTCCTGGTCGAAGGGAGAGGTCAAGAATCCCGAGACGATCAACTACCGGACATTTAAGCCGGAGAAGGGCGGACTCTTCTGTGAGAGAATCTTCGGCCCCACCCGCGACTGGGAGTGCAGTTGTGGCAAGTACAAACGCATAAAGCACAAGGGCGTAGTGTGCGACCGGTGCGGAGTCGAGGTTACGCAATCGAGGGTTCGGCGCGAGCGCATGGGGCACATCGAGCTCGCGGTGCCGGTGTCGCACATCTGGTTCTTCAAAACGCAGCCGAGCAGAATTGGGAACATCCTCGACCTCTCCACCTCGGAGCTGGAGAGGGTGCTGTATTACGAGGACTATATCGTCAGCAACCCCGGCGAAAGCCCGCTCGTGAGGAAGCAGCTCCTGAATGAGGAGGAGTACCAGAGATCCGTGAAGGAGTACGGACGCAGGTTCAAGGCCGGCATGGGGGCGGAGGCGATCCGGGAACTGCTGAAGACTGAGGACCTCAATGCCCTCTCTGCCGAACTCCAGATAAGAATGGATAAGACCACGTCAAAGCAGACAAAGAAGAAGCTGAGCAAGAGATTGCAGATCGTCGAGGGATTTAAAAAATCGGGCAACAAGCCGGAGTGGATGGTCCTGAGCGTCATTCCGGTGATCCCGCCCGACCTCCGACCTCTCGTCCCACTCGAGGGGGGGCGTTTTGCGACCTCCGACCTCAACGACCTGTACCGCAGGGTGATCAACCGGAATAATCGCCTCAAGGCGATTCTGGAGCTCAAGACCCCGGAGGTCATCATCCGGAATGAAAAAAGAATGCTTCAGGAAGCGGTCGATGCCTTAATGGACAACGGCCGGCATGGGAGACCCATCCTTGGCGCGGGCAACAGGCCGCTTAAATCGCTGAGCGACATGCTTAAGGGAAAGCAGGGCCGTTTCAGGCAGAATCTGCTCGGGAAGCGCGTGGACTATTCCGGAAGATCGGTAATCGTCGTAGGGCCGGAGCTCAAACTCCACCAGTGCGGCTTGCCGAAAAAGATGGCGCTTGAGCTCTTTGAGCCGTTCATCATCCGGGAGCTGAAGGGCCGCGGGCTCGTCCACACGATACGGAGCGCAAAGAAGATGATCGAGAAGGAGATCCCCGAGGTATGGGATATTCTCGAACAGGTGACCAAAGGACACCCGGTCATGCTGAACCGAGCTCCCACTCTCCACCGCCTCGGGATACAGGCGTTTGAGCCGGTGCTTATTGAGGGGAAGGCGATCCGCATCCACCCGCTTGTCTGCTCCGCGTTCAATGCGGATTTTGACGGCGACCAGATGGCGGTGCACGTGCCGCTCTCCTATGAGGCGCAGATGGAGGCAAAACTCCTCATGCTCGCCCCGAACAACATCTTCTCCCCTTCGAGCGGCAAGCCGATCGACACCCCCACGCAGGATATCGCTCTTGGCTGCTACTACGTCACGAAAGAGCTTTTCGGCGGGCCGCCGCCGCGTAGCACCTTCTCCGATCGAGAGGAGGTGATGCTCGCATATGACCTGGACGTGATCACTCTACACGAGAAGGTCAGGGTCCGCCTCGACGGGCGCTTGATCGAGACAAGCGCGGGGAGGGTGATGTTCAATGAGATTCTCCCTCGGGAGATCGGTTACGTGAACGAGGAGCTCAACAAGAAGAAGCTTGCCGAGGTGATCATGAATTGTTACCGCGCTGTCGGTAAGGAGAGGACGGTTGAGATCCTGGATAAGATGAAAGATCTGGGTTTCCAGGAGGCCACGCGTGCGGGCATTTCGATCGCCACGGACGACATGGTCATCCCCCCCACGAAGGGGAAAATAATCCAGGAGGCGAATAAGGAAGTTCACAGTGTGGAAAAGCAGTACCGGAGCGGGAGCATCACTGATGGGGAGCGCTATAACAAGATTGTGGATATCTGGACACACACGACCGACAGCATCTCTGAGGCGCTCTACAGGGGGCTCGCGACCTCGGGCACTCCCGGGGCACTGAACCCGATCTTCATAATGGTCGATTCAGGGGCCCGCGGCAGCAAGCAACAGATACGGCAGCTCGCCGGGATGCGCGGTTTGATGGCGAAACCCTCGGGAGAGATCATCGAATCTCCCATTACATCGAACTTCCGTGAGGGGCTGAGCGTGCTCGAGTATTTCATCTCTACGCATGGCGCACGCAAAGGGCTGGCGGACACGGCGCTCAAAACGGCGGACTCCGGTTACCTTACGCGGCGGCTTGTCGATGTCGCGCAGGATGTGATTATTATGGAGCAGGACTGCGGCACCCTCAACGGGATCACCGTCAAGGCGATTCACGAGGGGGATGACGTGGTGGTGTCGCTCAAGGAGAGGATTCTCGGACGGACGAGCCTTGAGGACATCGTGGAGCCGGTCTCCAAGGACGTGCTGGTAGCGGCCAATGACCCGATCACCGAGGAGCGCGCGGAGAAGATTGAAGAGATGGGAATTGAGCAGCTCAAGATACGCTCCGTCCTCACCTGCGAGTCGAAGCGCGGGGTATGCAAGAAGTGCTACGGTTACGATCTCTCCACGGGGAAGGAAGTGGAGCTCGGGACATCGGTGGGAATCATCGCCGCACAGTCAATCGGCGAACCGGGGACGCAGCTCACGATGCGGACGTTCCATATCGGCGGAACCGCGAGCCAGGTTTTCAAGCAACCGCAGATCATTGCCAAGAGCGACGGAATCATCAAGTTCCATAATATGAAGGTGGTGATGAGCAAGGAGGGGATGCGCATCGTCGTGAACAAGAACGGCACGATCAGGATACACGAGATCGTCGAGGATGAAAAGAGCGGCGTGAGAGAGGGGCGCGAGCTCGAGAGCTACACGCTCCTCGTCGGTTCCGTGCTCGCCAAGGGGGAGGGAGAGAAAATCTCCAAGGGTGAGGTGTTTGTGAAGTGGGACCCCTACAACACGCCAATTCTCACGGAGAAGGACGGTCTCGTCGAGTTCATCGACATCCATGAGGGCGTGACGATGAAGAAGGAGGCGGACGAGTCAACCGGGCTCATCGGCCGCGTTATCATGGAGCACAAGGAAAACCTCCACCCACAGATTGTCATCACCAGCAAGGACCGCAAGGAGGTCCTCGGCTACTACACGATTCCTCCCGGCGCGCACATCATGGTGGATGAGGCGGATTTTGTTACCCAGGGCAGCCTCCTGGCAAAGAGTCCCCGCAAGATCAGCAAGACCAAGGATATCACCGGTGGGCTCCCGCGGGTTGCCGAGCTCTTCGAGGCAAGGCGCCCGAAGGATGCCGCGGAAATCGCAAAAATCGACGGGATCGTGGAGTTCCAGGGAACGGCAAAAGGCCGCCGGAAGCTCGTCGTGAGAAACGAGATAACCGGCGTCGAGGAGGAGCACCTCATCCCGTTCAACAAGCACCTGGTCGTCTACAAGGGAGACGGAGTGATCAAGGGGCAGCAGCTCACCGAAGGGCCGATTGTTCCGCAAGAACTGCTTCAGGTGTGCGGTCCAAAGGATCTCCAGGAGTACCTTGTGAATCAGGTTCAGGAGGTATACCGGCTCCAGGGGGTGGAGATCAACGACAAACATATCGAGGTGATCATACGGCAGATGCTCCGGAAGGTGCGGATTGTGGATCCCGGGGACGGCAACTTCCTCTTCGGAGAACATGTGGAGAAGCATCTGTTTGATAGAGAAAATGAGCGTCTGATGAAGAAGGACAAGAAGGCCGCGGAGGCATCCCCGATGTTGCTGGGAATCACCAAGGCATCCCTGGGGACGGAGAGTTTCATTTCTGCTGCATCGTTCCAAGAGACGACGCGAGTTCTCACGCATGCGGCGGCCACGGGGCGTACCGATGTGCTCAACGGTTTCAAGGAGAATGTGATTATGGGACACCTGATACCGGCAGGCAGCGGCTTCAAGGAAAACCGCATGATTGATGTTATCCCGCTCGTTGAGGGTAAGGAGGCCGCTCTCATTGCGGCACAGAGGCCGGCCGGGGAAGCATCCAAAAAGGAGTCTGCCAAGGAGGCAGAAGGGGGCGCGGCGGAGACGAAACACGCGGCCTCGAAGAAAACCAAGAAGAGCGCGAAGAAAAAGCAGAAAAAATGACGCCGCGGAGCAGATGTTCCGGGCGACACAGGAGATAGAAGATGCCGACGTTAAATCAGCTGGTGAGGAACGGGAGGCGGAAGCAGAGGAAGAGGACAAAGGCACCCGCACTCATGAAGTGTCCCCAGCGGAGAGGAGTGTGCCTCCTCGTGAAGACCCAGACGCCCAAGAAACCAAACTCGGCGCTCCGCAAGGTTGCGAGAGTGAGGCTGACAAACGGCATAGAGGTCACCGCCTACATACCCGGTGAGGGGCACAATCTTCAGGAGCACTCCATTGTAATGGTTCGCGGCGGAAGGGTCAAAGACCTCCCCGGCGTGCGCTACCATATTGTACGGGGCACGCTCGACGCGAGCGGCGTGGAGGGACGTCACAAGAGTCGTTCGAAGTACGGTGCGAAAACGCCAAAGAAGTAAGACAGTAGCTAGTAATCAGTAGTTAGGGAAAGACATTGGAAGAAAGTAGCGAGTAACCAGGGATAAGCATTTTCACTAACTACTAACTACTGACCACTAATAAAACGAGGTAACGCGATGTCTAGAAGAAGAAGGGTGATCAAGAAGCGTATGTCGGTTGATTCCAAGTTCAACAGTCCTCTCGTGGCGAGGTTCATTACCGGTTTGATGTCTGATGGAAAGAAGAGTATCGCAGAGCGAATATTCTACTCCAGCCTGGATTTGATCGGCAAACAGGTGCAAGATACCCCTCCAATCAAAGTGCTCGAGAAGGCGGTGGAGAGGGTCAAGCCGTATCTTGAGGTGAAGTCCCGGCGCGTGGGGGGAGCGACATACCAGGTGCCCGTGGAAGTAAGGCCTGAGAGGCAGGTTGCGCTCGCGATCCGATGGATCGTGGGCTACTCGCGCGCCCGGAAGGGAAAACCGATGCAGGAGCGGCTGGCCGCAGAGCTCCTTGAAGCGTACAAGGGTGAGGGGGCATCGATCAAGAAGCGCGAGGACACGCACAAGATGGCCGAGGCGAATAAGGCGTTCGCGCACTATAGATGGTGAGAAGGCAGTAGCTACTAACTACTAACTACTTTTTGTTCCCAGGAATATAAAGATGGCAATGAGCAGTGTTGAAAAAGAACAGATCGGTCAGGGAGTCGGATCGGATACCATGTCTCTAGAGAAGATCAGAAATATAGGGATCATGGCGCATATCGACGCCGGGAAGACCACCGTTACGGAGCGGGTCCTCTTCTACACGGGGAAGACCTACAAGATGGGAGAGGTCGACGAGGGAACGGCGACGATGGACTGGATGGTGCAGGAGCAGGAGAGGGGTATCACCATCACCTCTGCCGCAACCAGCTGTGCGTGGAATGACCACCGGGTCAACATCATCGATACCCCCGGGCATGTGGATTTTACGGTCGAGGTGGAGCGGAGTCTCAGGGTGCTCGACGGCGCAGTCGCTGTCTTCTGCGGCGTCGAGGGAGTGGAGCCCCAATCGGAGACGGTGTGGCGTCAGGCCAATCGCTACCATATCCCTCGGCTGGCATTTGTGAACAAGATGGATCGAGTGGGAGCGCAGTTTGAGTGGGCGGTGAAGAAGATGCACGAGCGGCTCGCCGCGAATGCAGTGCCGATTCAGCTCCCGCTGGGGGCAGAGGCGGATTTCCGGGGTGTGGTGGACCTTGTGACGATGAAGGCGATTGTGTACGACGAGGAGAGCAAGGGCGCCGTGTTCAGCGTAGAGGAGATCCCCGAGGCCATGCGTGAACGCGCAACAAAGGCGCGCGAGCAACTCCTGGAAGCGATCGCAAGCGAGGATGAGAAGTTTTTCGAGATATTCATTGCCCATAAGGGCTTTTCGGAGGATGAGATCAAGTCGGCGTTGCGGAGGCTGGTCATCGCAAACCGGATAGTTCCGGTACTCTGCGGCACCGCGCTCAAGAACAAAGGGATACAGCACCTCCTCGACGCCGTGGTTGACTATCTTCCCTCGCCGCTCGACGTGCGTGCGGTCAAGGGTGTGAATCCCAAAACGGAGGAAGAGGTGGAGCGAAAGGCGGATCCGAGTCAGCCGCTCGCGGCGCTTGCCTTCAAGGTGATGTCGGATCCTTTCGTGGGAAAACTAGTCTTTATCAGGGTGTATTCGGGCGTGCTGGAGTCGGGTACACGGGTCTACAACTCCGCGACGATGAAGAGGGAGAGGATAGGGCGGCTCCTCCTCATGCACGCGAACCACAGGGAAGAGGTGCAGCAGGTGTTCGCGGGCGATATCGTCGCTGTCGTGGGCCTCTCGAATACCGTCACCGGCCATACACTCTGTGATGAGCGCCATCCGATCGTGCTCGAGTCGATGAACTTTCCCGAGCCCGTGATCGCCATGGCCATCGAGCCGAGCACCAAGGCCGACAGGGATAAGCTTATGGAGTCTCTCCGCAAGCTTGCGGAGGAGGATCCGACGTTCAAGATAAAGACGAACGAGGAAACGGCCCAACTCATCATTTCGGGGATGGGAGAGCTGCACCTCGATATCATAAAGGACAGGTTGCTGAGGGAGTTCAAGGTCTCCGCCAAGGTGGGCAAGCCCGAGGTTGCATACCGCGAGACCATTACTGCAGCCGCCTCGGGAGAGGGCAAGTTTATCCGTCAGACGGGCGGGAGGGGACAATACGGGCACGTCATCCTCGACGTCGCGCCGACGGAGAAGGGGAGCGGGATCGTTGTGGAGAACGAAATAAAGGGAGGCGCCATCCCGCGGGAATACGTAAGGGCGGCCACAGAGGGGATCAAGCAGGCCTGCTCCTCCGGACCTCTTGCCGGATATTTTATGGTGGACATGAAGATAGTTATCAAGGACGGCTCCTACCACGAGGTCGACTCCTCTGATATCGCATTCCAGGTCGCCGGGTCAATGGCGCTGAAGGATGCCCTGCGCCGCGGGCATCCTGTTCTTCTGGAGCCGATCATGGATGTGGAGGTTACCACACCGTCGGAATATCTCGGGGATGTAATCAGTGATATCAGCGCAAGGCGGGGAAAGGTGCGCGAGATGGAGTCGAGGGTCGGCGCGAATATTGTCCGCGCGTCCGTCCCCCTGTCAGAACTGTTCGGATACGCGACAGCGATTCGGTCTCTGACAAGAGGCAGAGCGTCCTATTCAATGGAGCCCCTCTGCTTTGAGCAACTCCCGAAGCACAAAGAGGAAAAGCTCTTAGACTACAGGAATAAGGAATAAGCAGTAAGCGATACGTTGCGCAGACGGAGGAAAATATGGGCAAGGAGAAATTCGAGAGAACGAAGCCGCACGTGAACGTGGGAACGATTGGGCATGTGGACCACGGGAAGACGACGTTGACGAGTGCGATCACGAA
>JAPLCW010000151.1 GCA_026392015.1 Candidatus Auribacterota bacterium
TACGCCCTTGCAGATGGGATCTCGGTACTGCTGACGTACTTGGGCGCATTTATGCAAAAATCACGAACTAACTTCTCAAGTACGGCCCAGAGTCAAATCATGCTTTTTGACCCGATTTGAAAAAACTGGGGATAGTCCAGATGAGGTAAACTTGACTTTTTGCATAAAACGTGCTAAACTTATGTAAATTGAGGGGGGAAAGTGAAAACAGAATCTCTGCGAACATTATCCTAGTCTTGTCCATCTATAGGGGTTCCGACTTCGCCCAACTCGATTTCGCCGTAGAGAGAGGGAATGCTATAGAAGAATAAGTGGTACGCGCACCATGCGATGCCGCATTACGGCGTCCGCGTGGGGGGCGCGCGTTTTGAATTTTGGGTCGCCAAAAAGGTGAGGTGATGACATGAAAAGATTACTAAGTGTTGTTGCTACGTCCTGCTGCTTGATTGCATTGTGTTCGCTTACTTCGCTTGCCCAGCTCGCCATCTTCCCCTGGCCGATGTTCGGACATGATGGGATGCGCACCGGTCGTAGTGATTATTCAGGGCCGTTAAGGCCGGTTTTGTGCTGGAGTTATAGAATTGAAATGGGCGGGGGAGAGGTTGCGATAGCGAGTGACAACAGGATATATTTTGGATCTGGTGATAATAATATATACTCCCTGAACTCAAACTGTAAAATCAGCTGGAGCTACACGGCGGGGGATAGGATTACTTCTTCGCCATCCTTAAGCAGTGACGAAAAGGTTTACTTGGGTTCCTGGGATGGAAATGTCTATGCGTTAAGCTCAACCGGTTTGTTGTATTGGAGTTATGCTACTGGAAGTTTACTCGAATCTTCTCCACTGATGGGTGAGTGTGGAGAGATTTATATGGGCTCTGATGATAATAATTTTTATGCATTAGACTCAGGCGGTTCGCTCAGTTGGAGTTATACAACAGCAGGTTATATAGATTCCTCTCCGGCCAGATTCAGTAATATTGATGAATCATGGGGGGCGTGGTTGGGCGTATATGTTAGCTCAGGAGATAATAATATCTACTCCTTTAGTTCAATCGGAGCACTTCAATGGACCTATGCGATGGGCGCGAAAGGGAGTAAGAATTCATCACCGGTGTTATACCATGGTTCCTATAGTGAGTATCGGGTTTACGTTAGTTCAATCGATAATAATATTTATGGACTTGGCATTAACTCGTACAATGCGCAGCTTAATTGGACATATAATACCGGGAACTATATTGCGGGTTCTCCTGCTCTGGGGAGTGATGGAAAGATATATGCAAGTAGCGGCCCAAGATTATTCTGTCTTGATAGAGAATCTGGAGAGTCCTACTGGACATATCGGATTGACGGATGGATTCAGTCATCTCCTTCAATTGACGGCAATGGAAAGGTGTATATTCGTTCTCCTAGGATTTACTGTATCAATGAGAATGGCTTTCTTAACTGGAGCTATGTAGCTGGTGGAGGAATACCGGAATCGGGATGCACGATTTCTAGTGATGGGAAAATATATATGATTTGTGCAACTGACAACATACTATACTGCATAGGCAACCCAACATTAACACCCACCTCAACAGCCACGCCTACTCCCACTGCAACGCCCACATTTGGGCCAAAGGCAGAGCCGGGCAAGTATGCCTACGTGACCAACGCGGGGAGCGGGGACCGGCCCGGGCACACTGTTTCAAGGATAGATATATCCACCCTCCAGGTTGATAAAAATATCATAGTCGGCTCCAGGCCGTGCGGCATAGATATCACGCCTGGCGGCGAGTATCTCCTCGTCGCGAACAACGATTCTGACTCAGTCTCGGTTATCAATACGGATGAGGGCTATCCGAGAGAAATCAAGCAGATACAGGTTGGTCCCGAGCCGCTGGGAGTTGCGATAGATCATTCCGGGCGCTATGCGTATGTCACATGCTGCACTGATCATCCCGAATCGCTCCCGGGCTCGATAGCTGTTATCGATCTATCCACATTGGAAGTTGTTCACACAGTTACTATTGGCAAATTCCCGAACACGGGCATCACGATATCAGATGATGACTCAAAACTCGCCGTGAGCTGCATCAATGACCGTTCTATCTGGGTTATGGACATCAAGCAGGACGGAAGCCTTGTGCCTGTAAAAGAGAATAAAGACGATATGGGATTACAGCCATTCGACGTGAAGTTCGGTCCTGACGGCAGGAGTCTGTACACCGCATATCTGGGGACGCTCAGCGGCCATGCTAAGAAGGCGCCTGTCACGGGAGGGAAGGGTGAGATCTACGACGCCGAAGGGGTCGATCCGTCAAGCATCACATTCAATCCCCGTGGCGACTTCTTCTTCGTCTCTAACTTCCTCGGGGGAAGCGTGTGTTACAGCAAGGTCGGATCTCCCGGAGCGGATAAGTATGTGGCGGTGAACGAGGGGCCGTTCAAGGGAGCATTCACCACTGACGGGAGCAGGTTCTTCGTGCCCTGCTATACCTCGTCGCAGGATACGTTCAACGGTCTTGTGGATGTTCTGAAGTGTACAGAATCCCCGCCGAGCGTAAGTGCACGGGTTGAGGTGGGGGTGAATCCTTATGCGATAGCGATTGGGAATAATAGGATTGAACAGACGATGAAAAGCGAATTTATCGGTATAAGCCTCTTTGCGAATCCAAGGAGCATTAGGCGCAATGAGACGGTGAATGTTGACTGGTTGTTGTCGCCGCTGGCGGGCATCGACTTCAAAGCCGATGTGATATATGCGGTGGAATACAACGGCGGGTCATACTATGCGTTTACGAACGGATTTAGAGGGCTTCAGAGCGTAAATCCGAGGAAGATGGGTTCTGTGTCCAAGGCGATAACGGGGATGAGGATTAACGCCGAGGGGAGCGGGGTGATGGGGTTCACGATGCAGGAGCCGGGGAGCTACAAGTATGTCGTCGCGCTCACCCCGCCCGGGTCGAGCAGGATACTCTACCTCACGAGCAGCAATAGCTTCATAGTAGAGTAGAAAAAGTACACAACTGTTTCCTCTGATTGACGACATAGGGGAGCTTTCTCAAGTCTTCGGAGACGTCCCCAATCTATCGTGCGTAGGAGTTCAATGATGCGCGGGCGTATCCGCCCTCTGGCCGGCGAAGGCAGGATCGTATCCGTGTGTTCTTCTTACCCATGTCGCCATTCATGAAAGGAAGGCGTTACTGAGCCTATCTTTTTTGCAAAACAGCAGGCGATTCTGCTAGAATTTTCTCTCTGTCCTGCAGAGCAGCATAATAGCTATAACGTCAATATATTAGGAGGTGCAAATGAGGGAGATAGATGTGGGAGAAATCACGAGAGCGGTGAGAGACTTGTGCATCGAGACGAACATCATTGCGGATGAGGAAGTGCTCAAGGCATTCAGGTGCGCGCTCAAATCAGAGACCTCGCCGGTAGCGAAAGAGGTGATCAAGACGCTCCTCGAGAATGCGCGCATCGCAAAAGAAGAAAATATGCCGATATGCCAGGACACCGGAATGGCGATAGTGTTTCTTGATATCGGGCAGGACGTGCATATCATCGGAGGAGATCTTGAATCAGCGGTGAACGAGGGTGTGCGCCAGGGATACAAGGACGGTTACCTGAGGAAATCCGTTGTGAAGCATCCTGTCGCGAGGGGCAATACCGGCGACAATACGCCCGCGGTGATCCATACACGGATTGTGGCGGGAGATAAAGTCAAAGTGACCGTGGCTCCCAAGGGATTCGGCAGTGAGAACATGAGTTTCGTCAAGATGCTCAAACCCACCGAGGGATACAAGGGGATAAAGGATTTTGTCCTTGAGTCTGTGAAAAAGGCCGGGGGCAATCCGTGCCCTCCGATCGTGGTCGGGATGGGGGTGGGAGGAACATTTGAGAAGGCGGCGCTCATGGCGAAAGAGTCGCTTCTGAGACCGCTGGGCGAGAGCAGCAAGAAGGAAGATTTCGCCAAACTTGAGCGGGAACTTCTGGACGAGATCAATCAGACGGGCATCGGCCCACAGGGGCTCGGGGGGAGAACGACCGCGCTCGCAGTTCACATTAACGATTACCCCACGCATATCGCGGGCATGCCTGTCGCCGTGAATATCTGCTGCCATGCATACCGGCACGGGGTGAGGGTGATTTGACTGTCTCCTTGCCCCTACAAAGGGAAGCCCCCGGAGACATAGGCGATGTCCGAGGGCAGGATCGACATGCGCGACCCCGTCTCTATCAACCATGAAAAATGAACTTGTAATATTTATATTTCATGGTATGATCAATGTATGATTAAACGCCCAACGCGCCTTGCCGAAGTCCGGGCGGCCCTGAAACGCAGCCGTGTGACGGCCCTCGTCGGACCGCGGCAGTCGGGCAAGACCACTCTTGCTCGCCTGATCGTCCCGCCCGACTCTCTCAACTACTTCGACCTGGAGAATCCGCGCAGCCTGGCACGCCTTACCGAACCGATGACTGCCTTGACGCCGCTCAAGGGAACGGTGGTTATCGACGAGATCCAGCGCGTGCCGGATCTTTTCCCTGTGCTCCGTGTTCTGGCCGACCGCAGGCCGCTCCCTGCCCGTTTCCTGCTTCTGGGGAGCGCTTCACCGGAGCTCCTGCGACAGTCCTCTGAGACCCTGGCCGGACGACTGAATATTGTCACACTTACCGGCTTCAGTCTCGATGAGTTAGGACCCCGGGCCTTGCAACGGCACTGGCGGCGCGGTGGTTTCCCGCCCGCCTACCTTGCCCGCACGGAATCCGACAGTTTCGTCTGGAGGCAGCAGTTCATTCAAACGTATCTCAAACGCGACCTGCCTGACATGGGCATATCCCTCCCATCGGCGACACTATTGCGATTTTGGACAATGGTAGCACACTACCACGGGGGAATCTGGAATGCGGCCGAACCGGCTCGATCCCTGGGCGTCAGTATGCCCACTGTTCGCCGGTATCTGGATTTGTTTACCGGTCTGTACCTGGTGCGGCAACTCCAGCCCTGGCACGAGAACTTGAAAAAGAGGCAGGTGAAAGCCCCCAAGATTTTCATCCGCGACAGCGGCCTGCTGCATGCGCTGCTCGGTATAGCCAATGAGCGTGACATTCTCTCCCATCCCAAGGCGGGTTCCTCATGGGAAGGTTATGCAGTGGAAGAGGTGCTGCAGGTAGTCAAGCCCGACTCCGCTTATTATTGGGCCACCCACAACGGGGCGGAGCTGGATCTTGTGCTCTTCAAAAAAGGGCGGCGCTATGGGGTTGAGATGAAATTCCAGGATGCCCCCCGACTCACCCCTTCCATGCGTATTGCCCTGAAGGATTTACGGTTGGATCATCTAACGGTCCTCTATCCTGGAGATCAACGATACAGTCTGTCCGAGCGTGTCAGCGTTATCCCTCTGTCGGACATGGCAACCGGGCATCCTGAACCGCTCACCCCACGGAGGTGACGGGCAGGATCGATGCGAGCGAGGCTGAAGGGATCCTGGAGGAAAGGAGCATGGCGATTGTGGACGTTTCCGAGCGGGGCTTCGAGCAATCCATAGAGTGCGGGTTGCTCCGGCACGGACAGGATACCTGCGGCGGTGAATATCTGCTGCCGCGCATACCGGCACGGCTGTAAAATATTGTGACGGCGTATGGGCGTAACGGTGCAAAAAGCTCAATGATATCTCCAGGGAAATGTTGTATTTACATTACAACTTATTTTGTAGTAATATTACAACAGGACAATTAAGGGAGGTGCACGGTGAAAGGGGAGGAGAAGAGTTTTAAACATTTTGGCGAATATCTCAAAGCACTGCGGTTTGAGAAAAGGATCACGCTTCGGGAATTCTGTAAAAGGGCGCAGGCCGACCCCGGCAATATCAGTAGAATAGAGCGGGGCATATGGCCGCCGCCGCAGGACACCGATATCCTGGAGCGCTACGCCGCGGCGGTTGAGATCAAAAAGGGTACAGCCCCATGGTATCGTTTTACCGACTTCGCGGCGGCGGATAGGGGTATTATTCCTCGGGATTTATTGTCAGATAAAGAAGTAATAGAGATGCTGCCTGTGTTTTTCCGGACGTTACGTGGGCAAAGGCCGACTGAAAAAGAGATGCGGGCATTGGTTGAGAAACTGAGATGTGGTTGATCTGATATGAAATTCGCTGAATTCAGAGCACCCTATAGTGCGGCGGGAGAACTGAGTATCTTGTGTTTGCATTTGGGGATGATCTATAGGTACCAGAGCATGAACTAGGAGGATACTATGGCTGCAATAGAGGTTACAACCCCATTGACTGACTCAATGGTTGGAAAATTAAAGGCGGGCGACAGCGTTCTCATCACCGGGATCATCTATACTGCGCGAGATGCGGCGCACAAGAGACTCATGGACTCTCTCTCAAAAGGCGAGAAATTGCCGGTTGAGTTGAAGGGACAGATATTTTATTACGCAGGGCCCGCCCCGGCGCCTCCCGGCAAGCCGATTGGCTCCGTAGGCCCTACCACGAGTTATCGGATGGATTCATTTGCCCCGAAGACGATGGAACTGGGGCTTAAGGGGATGATCGGGAAAGGTCCCCGAAGCAAAGAAGTTGTGGATGCGATGAAAAAACATGGTGTGGTCTATTTCGCGGCGGTCGGGGGAGCGGGGGCGCTTCTCGCGAAGTGTGTAAAGAAGGCAAGAGTCGTCGCATACGATGACCTCGGCGCAGAGGCAATTACAGAACTGACAGTGGAGAAATTCCCCGCCATTGTGGCGATTGACTGCAAAGGGAATGACCTGTATCAGCGTTAAGATTCATGTGGGAGGGTACACAAGTGCTTGGCTATTTCACATAGTATCCGCGCGTGCATAGTCCTTTCAACTTCCAAGAATAAGAATTACACACGCGCCAGCCGGATAAAGTGCATACAAAGTATGCTATTTGAAGGTAAAAAAGTGTAAACAAAGTATGCAAATTCATGATCATTAATAAATGTCAACTAGCCCGAAGGAATGATATATTCTTAATATATTGAGGATAAACAAGTTACATATTGAAAATTAAATTTGGGAATAATTGATCAATTGGCATAGTAGTTGCTTGCTATTTAATGCAGCACCGGTAACTGTTCGAAAATGGAACAGTACTGTTCGAATACCGAACAGATTTGGAGCAGAGGGAGTTTATTGTTCCTCTGAGCAAGATTTGGGCCAGGGTTGTAATGCCTTGTGATAGAGACAGATGAATAATATTTCTATATATCTGGGAAAATCTGAGGATTTGGCACACATTTTGCTTACTTCTAATGGATGTAAAACAGATTCGCTATTAGAACAGGCTACTCTTGAAGGACGATATGGGTATTGCTTATTCGGCTAATGAGGATGTTTAAAGTGCATAACAGAAAATTAGTTGTGTCATTGATAGTCGTTGGAGCTGTGTTTTGGTGCTTTCTTCCTGCTTTAATATCTGAAGCGAGCGCAGCCTTCCTCTCTCTATCCATCAATAAAGAGAATTTCCCCCCCGGTGATGTTCTGAGCCTCACCATCAATGTGGAGCCCGTGCAAGCCGTATTTGATGGCTATATCGTTTTTCAGCCTTTAACTGATACAAGCATTTTCTACTCATTGCTGGCGGGTGGGGGAGTGACGGAGGGGATTGCCGCGTACGCGAAGAATGCGGGGCCGATCGGCGGGCCTCTAGCAGTGAGCACATTGGTACAGATACCCCCGGGAACGGCGGCAGGATTTTACAGGGTGTACTTAGGCGCAGCTGTCGCCGGCAAAGGCGCGCCGCAAAAAAATCTTATCGGTCTCGATAGCAGGCAATTTTACGTCACGGGACCGAGTCGCGGCCCCGAACCGCCCCCCACGCCGCGCGCGGGTCCCGCGCTCACCATTTATACGTTTAATGTGAATTGGGGAGACAGCACCCTATTCGTTTTCGACGATGGCGAAAACAAAAGGAGCATGCTTGTGGATGCCGGAGGCAATGGCGCACCAGTGCGCGATCGCCTCAATTCGCTGGGGATATCTTCCCTTGATTACACGGTCCTCACGCATGGACACGATGATCACTATGGCGGATTTAACGAGATTGTGGATGGGGGGCATGGTTTGGGGACATGCTTTTCCTACATCGATGGGGCTTGGAATGGTGTTTCTTTCCAAAGAATAGGCGTGTGGGACAATGCATCCTATGGGGGGACGGATACATTTGATCTCGGGAGCGGTGTGATCGCGCGATCTGTTATTGCCAATGGATATATAGTGGGGGGAGGGCATGTCGGAACCTCGGATGAAAATACAGTCAGTGTGGGTATCCTCCTGACGTGGAACGAGTTTGATTTTCTTGTTGCAGGTGATCTGTACGCCACGCAAGAGATACCGCTCTCCCGCGCCCTCCGTTCCCGAGGATATACTATAGACGCGCTCAATGTCAACCATCACGGCAGTGACACCAGCACGTGCCTCGAGTATTGTCTTAATCTTCTACCGAATATTGCCTTAATACAGGTGGGCCCCTCCAGCAATAGCTCCTGGGACTTCCCTAATCAGGGTCCCATAGATAATTTGAACGCCAGTGGAGTCGAGCACATTTATGTGACATCCCCCTATTGTGATTGTAGGGATAACCCCCCGTACCGGGCGCCGGATATGACCTATGAATGGTCGGATATTGTGCTGCGCTATGATGGGGGCTCGACATACACAGTAAGCGGCGCAACGTCCGGGACCCTCACCTATGCAGTGGATGGGCCTCCGCCCCCGACTTCTACTCCAACGAAAACGCCGACCCGCACACCTACCCGGACCCCGAAACCGACGAGAACCCCGACGAGCACCCGGACCCCGACCTGCACCCGCACTCCCACTCCCACCCGAACATCCACGTGCACTCCCACTTCCACTCCGACTCGAACCCCCACGGTAACTCCCACGACAACACCGACACCGCTTTCCACTCAAATTTTTTTAGACGACTTTGCGACGAACGATATCGATCCGGCAAAGTGGGTCTCTCTCGGCAATGCAGAGAGCAATACGAACGGAAGAAATGAGCCGACTAGTCCCTATTCGCTGAACCTCGATGGCAGGCCTTCCGGCGGTGATGAGATACAATCCATTACAATGGATCTTTCCACCTGCGCTGCTGCAACTCTGAGTTACTTCTGGGAACGAACCGGGTTCGGGAATCCTCCCGCGGAGGGCGAAGACCTCTGGGTAGATTATTGGAATGGAACATCATGGGTGAACCTTGCTCAATACTTGGGCTCAGGAGCGGCCATGACGACCTATCAGTATGTTATCATCCCTCTCCCCACAGACGCGCTTCATAACAGCTTTCAACTGCGATTCAGAAGCATAGGGAAGGCCGACCCTGACATTTCATACAGCGACTGGTTTATCGATGATGTCGAGATCAGGGCAGATGCGATCCCCTAGTTCAAGATTTTCTCTCTATCCCACTTGTGTATCCCACATGTGATATAATAATTTGCAGCTGCACTCATGAATGGAGGTGCCTATGGGCTGGATTCTTCTTGGTATTGTCGCCATTGTGGTTCTGTATATTGTCGTCGCCTACAATGGTCTTGTGAGGCTGAGGAACAGGATAGAAAATGCCTGGTCGCAAATCGACGTGCAGCTCAAACGTCGGTACGATCTTATCCCCAACCTGATCGAGACGGTGAAAGGCTATGCGGCGCACGAACGGCAGGTGTTCCAGAATGTGACAGAGGCGCGCGCCAATGCGATCAATGCCTCAACGGTGAAAGATCAGGGACAGGCGGAAAATATGCTCACCGGCACGCTAAAATCGCTCTTCGCGGTCGCGGAAAACTACCCTCAACTGAAAGCGAACGAGAACTTTATGATGCTCCAGGAGGAGCTCGCCGGAACGGAGGGCAAGATCGCCTACGCACGCCAGTTTTACAACGATGCGGTGATGCTGTACAGCACGAAGCGCCAGGTATTCCCGTCCAGCGTGATTGCGCAATGGTTCAAGTTCCCCGAGAAGGAATATTTCGAGATCGAGGAGACGGCGGCACGGGAGCCGGTGAAGGTAAAATTCTAAAAACAGTAGTTAGTAGCTAGTAGTTAGTAGTTAGGGGCAAAGGCAGCTACCTCGCCCTATTACTCAACTACCAGGCAGTTAGTTTTTGAGATTAGTCGATGATTACCAAGAAAGATGTTTCCATCTACTTGATTATTGCTTTTTCAGTATTCCTTATAGGAGTCGTGGGAGGCGTAGTGGTCCTTCATCTATTGCGATTTTTGAGATGATTTTAATGGTGCTCTACTTGGGATTTTGAGGAGCTTTGCCTCATATCCCTAACTATTAGCTACTAACTACTAGCTACTGGGGTTAACGTGATTTACGAACAGATCTCCAAAAATAAGCGGAACTCGGTACTCCTCTGCATCCTGTTTATCATCTTCGTCGTCTTCCTGGGCTGGGTGTTCGGGAGGGTTACCTCCTTCGGCCCCGCCGGCATTATATTGGCTCTCTTTATCGCCATCCTCTGGACATTCGGGAGTTATTATTATAGCGATCGGATTGTCCTCGCCATCAGCCGCGCCCGCCCGGTGGAAAAGCAGGAGTACCCGCACCTCTTTAATGCCGTTGAGGGACTCTCGATCGCCGCGGGCATTCCCATGCCGCGCGTCTACGTCATCGAAGACAGTGCGCCCAACGCGTTTGCCACCGGCAGGAATCCGGAACATGCAGTCGTCTGCGTGACCACCGGTCTCCTGGAGAAGATGGACAGACTGGAACTCGAAGGAGTGATCGCGCACGAGCTCTCACACGTGAAGGACTATGATATCCTCTTCGCCTCGCTTGTCGCGGTGATGGTCGGGATTGTGGCTCTCCTGAGCGATTGGATATTGCGAAGTTTTCTGTGGGGGGGCGGCAGGAGGCGGAAAGAAGAAGGAGGGGGACAGGCGGCGGCGATCCTCCTCGTGGTGGGGGTGGTGCTGGCGGTGCTTGCCCCGATCGTCGCCCAGCTTGTTCGCCTGGCGATCTCTCGCAAAAGGGAGTTACTTGCCGATGCGAGCGGGGCGATGATCACCCGTTACCCCAAGGGGCTCGCCGATGCGCTGCGGAAGCTGGATGCCGATACCGAGCCGCTTGAGGCCGCCAATAAGGCCACGGCGCACATGTATATCGTCAATCCGCTCAAGGAACACGGCGGAATCGTCAACAAGCTCTTCTCGACGCATCCGCCTATAGAGGAGAGGATCAAGGCACTGGAAGCGATGTAATTACGAGCCGGCGAATGGGCGAGCCGGCGAATCGGCGAAACGGCGACGCGGCGAAGGGGCGTCTACCCGAATCGGCGAAACGGCGAAGGGGCGAGTCGGCGAGAAAAACTGTCGAGCTATGAGTATGAAGTTTCTCGTTTTGTCGCCGGCTCGCCATTTCGCCGACTCGCCGTCTCGAATAAGGGGGTTACTAATGAAGGGAGTGAAGATAGAGCGGATCAAAATGCACCAGGATGCGCGCGGGAAGGTGTTTGAGCCGCTGACATTGAAGATTCTGGCATCTAATAAAATACGGAATGTTCATGTGGCCACCATACAACCCGCAGGCGTCCGCGGCAATCATCGCCATAGAGAGGCTATAGAGCGCATCATCTTTTCAGGAGAGATACGGCTTGTTGTTCAGGATTCACGGGGACGGCAGGAGCACTACGAATTTCGTTCCGGCGAGTGTGTTCGTGTAACCATCTCGCCTGGGATAGCGCACGCGCTGGTCAATATCGGTAAAAAGGATACTTTCATTGTATGCTTTGTTGACCGGTCGAGTGCAGAGGATAAGAAGGAGCGCGTTCCCCTCATATCGGAGATCGGGCACATCTGACGACGAGACGGAGAATCGACGAATCGGTGAACCGGCGATGGGGCGTGTCGGCGATTATAGCTTTATAACGCCCATGCGCCCTACACTCATACGGATCTAGTATCAGGGTTATAGCATGCCTATCGCACATAGAATGCGGGGGATAGACTCTTCGGGAATCAGGAAGGCCTTTGACCTCGCCCGGCAGTTGGATCACCCTATTGACCTTAGCATCGGACAGCCGGATTTTGATCCTCCACCGGAGATTATTGAGCGCGCCCGCGAAGCGCTCGGCGGAGGTTTTAACCGTTATACCCTCACGCAGGGAATCGAGGAGCTGAGATCTGAGGTTCGTCAATATCTCAGGGAAAAGAAGGGTTTTGATCCGGAGGAGGTGATCATCACCTCAGGTGCGGCTGGCGGGATCATGCTCGCATTCCTTGCCCTGGTCAATCCCGGGGAAAGAGTTGCTATCCCTGACCCGTACTTTGTCATCTATAAACACCTCTGCACCCTTGTGGGAGGTGCTCCTGTTTATGTCGACACCTATCCTGATTTCGCACTCACCGCCGAGCGGCTGGAGAAGGCAATCGGGAAAAAGTCGAAGCTTCTGATCTTCAATAATCCGTGCAACCCGACAGGGGCACTGGTGCGGCGGGACGAGATGAAGGCCATCGCGGAACTCGCCGAGAAAGTGGGAGCCGTCATCCTCTCGGATGAGGTGTACGATTTCTTCACGTATGATAATGCACACGAGTCTATGGGGAAGCACAGCGACTCTGCGCTCGTGCTTGGGGGGTACTCGAAAACATTCGGTATCCCGGGTTGGCGCATCGGCTACGCAGCCGGTCCCAAAAAAATAATCGAGGAAATGGTCAAGCTACAGCAGTACTCTTATGTCTGCGCACCCTCGGTCCTCCAGCACGCCGTTCTGGGGGCGCTGGACCTTGATATGCACAATAAGCTGGATGACTACCGGAAGAAGAGGGACATGGTATACGAGGGGTTGCGTGGATCATACGCCTGCACTAAGCCGGGCGGCGCGTTTTATCTCTTCCCCGGAGCGCCCGGCGGTAGCGGAGAAGCATTCGTGCGGAAGGCGATTGAGAAAAATCTTATCCTTGTTCCCGGTTCCGTCTTCTCGGAACGCGATAGCCACTTCAGATTGTCGTTTGCCGCTCCGGATGAGGTGCTCATCCGAGCCATCGAGGTGTTAAGAAAGCTTGTCGCATAAGCGAGATGGCCAATTAGCTTTCCCTCCGTATCTCTCGGCTTGCCCGTAGGGAGGGCTCACTGCGCTTTTGGGATGAGTTTGACAACATGCACGGAAAACTGCGCGGCGATGCCTGACCGTAGAGTTCCATGCGGAGCATAGCCGAACTGCTCAGGAATGGTTTCGTAACATGGATGCCGGTCATAAGTAGTGGGTCAAATATATGGAGCATATATCTGTTCTATGTTGTAAGGGCGCGATTAGCCACGGCCGGATTCGATCCTTTGACTTTGCTCACGACAAGTTCATCGAACCCCTGCAAATCAACGCCCCCAAACTGAGCCACTCCCCGGGGGCACTCATGCCGGACATTCCGCAAATCTCGAGTGTAATCTCCTGTAATTGAATGGTTCTCAGGTAATTCTGAGATTATGTAACTGGTATGCCTGATCTCTGCTTCCTCTTTTAAGCATACATGCCGGTGGGAGGGGAAGGTGCATCAAGACGGACTTTTGTGATCGACAAAACAGAATCTGCAGGATCGAATTTGGGCGCGATAAATTGCGCCCCTACAAACGGATTTTTGTGATCTGCAAAACAGAATCTGTAGGGGCTTGATCCTTCGGCAAGGTCCCTTCGACTTCGCTCAGGGTCTTCGACAGGACAAGTTTTATCAAGCCCTCATCGAATGCCTTGATATGCAGCGGGTTCGATAAATCGAACCCCTACAAGGGATGACCTCTTCCTTGTCTACATGTATCAGCATTCAAAACTCACATCTTCTTTGACCGGCATGAGAGGAGACCTTGAAGGCTAAACCACAAGCCGGACAACAAGATGCAGCGTGTTGGGCAGATAGTACGCAGCCTGGTTTCGCACATTTCTTCCACAATAATTCACCATGAGCCGATAAGGTAAAGGCTGTATTCAGGTATAGCTATTACTGTAACTACTTCCCTCTGAATGAGAAATGGATAATAATGCGGAACTATAATTCCGGAGAGTGAAGGGATTATTCATTAAGTCAAAAAATAAGTAATCTCCAGGTAAGCAAGGTGTTACGGAGAGCCCCGCTTTCTGTTAGACTTTGGGGTTATTTTTTGATATAGCCATACGTGATCCTCGCAGCGAGGATCACTATGCACCAGGGAGGGGTATATGGGAACTATTCTGTTCGTTCTTGCACGGCTGATTGGGAAGATCGATACGCAGCAGGACATTCTCTTTCTCTGTTTCCTAATAGCGCTCGACAGTATCGCACTTGCCAATTTCCTGAAGAAGGAGTAACGCGACTACTCAGGAGAGATCGAAATGAAGTGTGCAAAATGCGGAGAGAACCTCACGCGCCGTCTGCAGGGTGGTGTCAATGTCGATGCGTGTCCTGCATGCGGATCGCTGTGGGTTCTGGACAAGAATTTTGCAGAGTTGAGGGCTGCGAGAGACAGGTTCGTGCGGTGGCTCAACCCGGACCTCTGGAGCGAGATCGAAAAGCATGAGATCGGGGAGGGCACACGGCTCTGCCCCGCGTGCGGAGAGCACCTCCATGAGGTTCGATATGCGGAATCCGATATAGTGATCGATATCTGCCGCCGGTGCCGTGGGATATGGCTTCAGAGGGGCGAACTCGATAAGATCATTGCATATCTTGAAGGGATCGTCGATCACCAGACGGTGACCGACTACCTCAAAAGTGTGGGGCACGAGGCTGCAGGGCTTCTATCGCATCGGGATAAGATCATGGGCGAGGTGAAAAATCTGGAGATTCTGATGAAGCTTCTGGAATACAGGATCATCTCGCGCTTCCCCGCACTCTCGCGCATCGCGTCGAAGCTGCCGCCGGTGTGAGAGGATCGTATGCGCGTATGAGCGTAACGGCGTGTGCGCGTGAAAAAAATCGAAGCGGCTTAACGGAGTGAAAAGATTGTAACAGCCTATCGGCGTATGCGCATTACAAAATAAATTTTACGCTCACACGCCCATACGCTCACACGCTCACACGGATAGAAAAAGGCGCCCGTAGCTCAACTGGATAGAGCGTTGGCCTCCGGAGCCAAAGGTTGGGCGTTCGAGCCGCCCCGGGCGCACCAGAACTACAGTGATTAGTGATTAGTGATTAGTGATAAAGGAAAAGAGTAGATGAAAAGAAAAGATGGCAGGGGGCCGGATGAGCTGCGGCCGGTGCGGATAACCGGCGATTTCGTGAAATATCCGCTGGGGTCTGTTTTGGTTGAATTCGGCGACACGAAACTGATCTGCGCAGCCTCGCTCGAAGAGACGCAGCCCCGATGGATGAAGGAGCAAAAGCGCCCCGGAGGGTGGATCACGTGCGAGTATTCCATGATGCCGTTCTCTTCCCCGAAGAGATCAGTACGGGAGGCGACGCGGGGGAAGATAGGCGGGAGGACGCACGAGATTCAACGGATGATCGGACGGGCGCTCCGTGCGGTGGTGGATCTCGTGGCGCTCGGTGATAGAACCATCTGGATCGACTGCGAGGTGCTCCAGGCCGACGGAGGAACACGCACCGCGGCAATCACGGGTGGATTTGTGGCGTTGGAACGGGCGATTGAGAGACTGAGGCGTGACGGGATGTTGAAGCGAAGCCCGCTGCGCGAGGCGCTCGCTGCGGTAAGCGTCGGCAAGGTGGACGGAAACATCCTGCTCGACTTGAACTATGAGGAGGACTGTCGCGCCGAGGTTGACATGAATCTCGTGATGACAGAGGGCGGCAGATTCATTGAGATCCAGGGCACAGCGGAGTCGGGGCCGTTTACCGCAGAAGAGATGGCGGCAATGGTCGAACTCGGGCGCGGTGGGATAAACAGGCTTATCGAGATACAGAAGAAGGTATGGGGCGAACGGAATGACTGATCTGGTGCTTGCAACACACAATAGGGCCAAGGTGCGAGAGCTCTCGACCATGCTCCACAAACCCGACCTCGATCTCAATGTTCTCTCTCTCGTGGACTTCCCCGCTATCCCGCGCATTCCCGAGGATGCGCAGAGTTTCAGGGAGAACGCAGTCAGGAAGGCGCTCACGGCCGCGCGGGAGACGGGAAAACTCTCCCTTGGGGATGATTCCGGCCTGGAGGTGGATGCCCTCGCGGGTCAGCCCGGCGTTCTCTCGGCGCGCTTCGCGGGTGAGAGTGCAACGGATAGGGAGAACAACGAGAAGCTCCTCGCCCTCCTCAGGGATGTTCCCGAGCGCCAGAGGCAGGCCCGTTTCGTCTGCTACATCGCAATTGCCAATCCGGAAAGGATCGTCGACGTCGTCGAGGGAAGTTGCGCGGGGATCATCGTATCACGGGAGCGGGGGAGCGGAGGTTTTGGCTACGATCCTCTTTTCCAGCCGGTGGAGTACAGCAAGACCTTTGGGGAGCTGTCTCCGAGAATCAAGAACCGCATCAGTCACAGGGCGAGGGCAATGGAGAAGGCTCTCATGGTCCTTGAGAAGTATCTCTACACACGCGAATGAGACCGACCGTTGATGAGCTGAAACTCCTTGCACTGCGCCTGCGCGTGCTGATGGAGGAGGTCATGCAAGTGGCGGAGACCGTAATCCGCAGGCAGGGGATTGTTCTCAGAGGGACGTTCCTGCGTCCGACCGAAGATGCATTCTCATGGATGAAGGAGAGGCTCGGTCACCTCGGGCTCGTACCGATGCTCTCGCGGCGGGGCGACGTCTATGAGGTCAGGGTGACGCATCAGGTGCAGGAACACCGCTCGAATCCGCTCATCAACCTTATACTCTTCCTCCTCACGGTCGCCTCGACGCTTCTCGTGGGCGCGGAGATGGAGGGGGTGAATATCATTCTCCATCCGGAGAAATTCACCGCGGGAATCCCCTTCGCCTGCACAATACTCGCCATCCTCGTCGCGCACGAATTCGGCCACTATTTCCTGTCCATGTTCCATGGCGTCAGCGCGACGCTCCCTTATTTTATTCCCGCCCCCACGATCATCGGCACCCTGGGGGCGGTGATTAAAACCAAGTCGTACATTCCCAATCGCAAGAGCCTGCTCGATATCGGTGCTGCCGGACCTCTATGCGGTTTCGTGGTCGCGCTCGTCGCACTCTGTATGGGGCTGTACTATTCCGAGATCGTTGATATCGAGCCTCTGGTGAAGGGAGGGGGGGTGCAGGAGTTCGGCGATTCGCTCGCGGTGTACGGTATTACATATCTCTTGAAGGGTCCGCTCGCGGAGGGGAAGGCGGTGATGTTCAATCCGATCGCCTTTGCGGGTTGGGTTGGTCTTTTGATTACCGCATTCAACCTCATGCCCGTGGGACAGCTCGATGGCGGGCACATCCTTTACGCAGTCGTCGGCCATTGGCACACGATCGTCGCCAAGGTGACAATTGCGGCGTTGATTGTGATGGGGTGGTTTTTCTGGGAGGGTTGGTACGTCTGGGCATTCATCACCCTTCTCCTCGGTCCGTCGCACGCTCCCCCTCTCGACGATGTAACTCCCCTTAACCGCGGGAGGAAATGTATCGCACTCGTCGCGTTGGGCGTGTTCGCGCTCTGTTTCGTCCCCGTGCCTATTACGCTGCGGGATGTGTTCTAGCGGTGTCGGGATGGGGGGATATAGGTTCTCAAGTCGTGACTTCTATGCAATGTGCACAGAAGTTTTTGGATTGGATTATTCACGAGAGGAGAATGGGGAACCGCGGATTATGCGGATTGGGCGGATGGAAACTATTCGCAGAAGGTCATTCAGTTGTTACGAAGATGATCGGGGTTTTGTCACACCCAGGCTGTAAAAACTCCGATAATCCTCCTAATCTGCGCAATCCGCGGTTTAAAAGCATTATCCTTTTGTGAATAGATCATGTTGGCTCGACAGCATTTTGGCTGAGGCCGTCGGGCGGCGTGCGACATCGTGCAGGACTCTCTGCAATGGATACAAGTGATAGAATATTTTTAAAAAAATTGTGCCGCGAAGATACGCGAGAGGCGCGCGCGCGGTGGGAGCATCTTCTCGAGAGCGTTATCGCGAGTCCGAAGGCCGAGTTGCATTGCCATTTGGCCGGTTCAATGCGTCCGGAGACAATGAAGGAACTTGCGGAGACCATCCCCGGCCTCGATTGGAGTTATTGCAACGAGGGATTCGGGTTCGAGGTGTTCCAGAAAATTTCCGAAGGGGATATCGAGAAGGTAAAGCGGTACCTCGAATACCGCAAACCGAGGGGGAGCCTCGCAGATTATATGATCGCCTATGCGCTCCCGAAGACGGTGATGGCGAATGAGGATGCGATACGAAGAGTTGTTTTTGAAGTCTGCGAGGATAACTATCGCGAGGGTGTGCGCTACCTGGAGATCCGTTTTAATCCCAAGATGATCAGTGAGAGGGTGGGAATACGCGATTATATTAAAGCCGTTGTCGAGGGGCTCGACATGGCCGAAGAGCGATTCCAGGGGCTGAGGGCGGTTCTGCTGCTCTCCCTGGTCAAGGATTATGATGCGAAAACAGTGGAGATGATCTTTGATGAAGTGATGGAGGTGAACGGGACTCCGGAGGTGGGGGGGAGGGTCAAGGGTGTGGACAGCGCGGGCAATGAGATCGGGTTCAGCATCACCTCCCAAGCCGGAGTGTTCGAAAAGGCGCGAAAGGCGGGGCTGGGAATTGTCTGCCACGCGGGGGAGGCGTTCAGATCCCTCGAGGAGGGGATCAGCGTCATCCAGGAAGCGATCGGCCTATTGGGGGCGAAGAGGATCGGACATGGCCTCGCGGCGGGCATAGACGCGAGACGCCTGATTGGGAAAGATGATCTGTATGGAAAGCGCTATGATGAAAAGAGAGCGGAGGAGATTACCGAGCGACAGAAACGGCTGCGGAAGCGCCTGCGCGAGGAGGATGTGCTCATCGAGGTCTGTCCCTCGAGCAATGTCCATACCGGAAATCTGGCCTCCATCAGTGAGCACCCGCTCGGCACATTCATCGCCGATGGGATTCCCCTGGCGATCTGCACCGACAACCGGTGGATTTCGCACACGAAATTGAGCTGGGAGATCGTGCGGATGGCGAAATGTCTCGATCTGGATTTTCAGACGCTGGACAGGATCATTGCCGCACCGTTTCGGTATACACTGGAAAAGATTGCTCGACCGAATAAGAGTGGCGATTAGGCGATTGGGTAATTGGGCGATTAGGTGTTTGCTGTTTTAACCCAGTCGCCTAATCGCACAAAAGTTCGGACATTCTACTTGTAAAGGTAGAGATCCTTCTCCTGATACTCCCTGATCTTGAGGCGAGGATAGACAAACACTCCGGAGTCCCCCACGGTGCCCCTGAATTCGACGGGGACCTTTGCGCCTGCGGTCTTTATGTCGCCAATGCTTTTCCTGTACTCCACTTCCTCTGCAAATGCCTTGAGCGCCCTGTAGGTCGGGTAGTCAATATCAAAAGTCTCCTCTCTCTCTCCATTCTCTTCTTTGTAGACAAGGGTGATCTTCCCGTGCCGGCGCGAGTGTAACCCTCTCGGGGCCAGCTCTCCGTTCTCAACATCTCCGTCGAGGAGATGCGGTCCTATATGGAGGGCGGTGAGCGAGAAGACAATGGGATTCTCTGCGAGGGTTTTCTTGTCGATCTCGAAAATCGGTTTCTCACTTTTCTCAAGGAGCGCGAGTTCCCCGATCGCTTTCGCCGCGGCCTTGGTGCGGGGGTACTCATCCAGGATCGTCTCGTAGCAGCGGACCTTCTCCTCGGAATTCTCGGTTGCCTTGGCGAATTCAAGGTACTGCGAAGCCGCCTTTTCCCGGAGGGAATCCAATTTCTTTTCGGACACCTTGCCGCTCGCCGCGAAGTGATAGACGGCCTTCGAGAAGTTCTGTCTCTTTGCGTAGGCCTTTGCGAGGATGATATGGACGTCAGGGGCGACGGGAGAGTTCGGGTAGCGCCGCAGATAGGTGATCCCCGTATCGATGATCTCTTGATCGGATACGGGGTTCTGCGTCACGCTGTTCACGCCGCGGATGAGGAGTGCCATGAGATTGAATGTCCCGAGGCTCTGGAATGACTGGAGCCCCTGCGTGATGATCCTCGACGTGCCGAGCATTACGTTCGATTTAACGAATTCGGGGCCTAGGGCAATATATTTGGTGGTCTTCGCGGCGCGGTCCTTCTGCGAGCTCTGGAACGCCATCTGGAGATTATACTCAGGGTCGGAGAGATAGACGGCCGTACGCCTGCCGATATGTGTGCGGCGGTATTTTGAGGCTATTCCCCTCATGATTTTCTTCGCCTTCTCGGGCTCTCCCTGCATGTCGTGAGCGACCGCGACGGCATAGAGAGCATAGGGGATATAGGGACTTTTAGGATAGCGGCTGATGAACGCCTCTGCATCATGGATTATCTCCTCGGGATCCCCGGCAGCCGAGCAGTAAAGGAGATTCATGTAGTCACGCTCTTCGGGCCCGGCGCGGGTATCCTCGGTCCGGGGGGAAGGTTCGAGCGCCTTCATCCTGAGCTGGTTTCTCTGCTGCTCCAGCTCGCGTGCTTTCACAAGACCCGAGGCCGCACGGGAAGACTCCGGCATATACGCGAGCGCGTTCTTGAAGTGTTCCTGGGCCTGCCAGAAGTCGTTCTGTGCGAGGCTTTCCTCCGCGCTCTGGAGTTCTCTGTTGTGATAGGTTGCGATCCGTTTCTTGTCGAGCGCCGTCGCGCGATGCTGGAGAAGCTCCGCCTTGTCACTCTCGGGGTACCTCTCGAGAAATTCCTTGTAGAGCGCGAGCGCCTTCTTCTCCTCGATACTGAGGTCGGTCAGCTTCTGCGCATTCAGAATCGTCCCGACGCCCGCGTCGATGAGGGCGGGGAAGTAGCCGACGGTGATGAGGCTCAGGGGCCTCACGAACGTATTAAAAATGAAGGCGAAGCGATTGTAGCGGTCGGTAAGGATGAGGGAATTGGCCTCTGCAACATCATCGTTCTGCTGGAGGGCAGCCCGATCCGCGAACTTTTTATCGGTTATGTCAAAGGGGACGCCGCGAGCTGCCGGCGCGGGTGTATCTCCCGCAGTGAGAGAGCCCACAACAAGGTCGAGCACACGATCGCTCAATCCAGTCGGCTGCTGCTGCTTCTCTTTGAGGAAATCGTCCATTCCCTTGAAAAAGAGGTATTCCCTCTCGAGGTCAGCGGGCTTGTGCAGGTAGGCGAATGCAATCGCCCTTGAAACGTGCTGCTCAATATCGGAGGGGGCGGCGCTGCGGGGGCTTTCCTCGGAAGCGGGGGAGGGGCCGCAGTTGAGGAGGATTGTAGCGAGGGATGCGAAAAGGAAGCACTGCACGCACCACGCCATGCCGTGCCGTGCAGGGCCCCGCGGTCTTCTGCGAAGGCGGGTACAATATACGGCGGGGCATCGCGTGTTCATTGACTTTCACCCTGTATCTTCGCCACGTAGGCGTTGAATGCCTGCAACTTGCCCAGGGCCTCGACCTTCTCACTGGCCCCATCCTTTTGCGCGACGAGGCTGTAGATGCGAATGGCGGCATCCGATGATTTATTGAATGTCTGTCGATCAAAATCCAGGCTGCGCGGATCGGCTCCCTCCGCATATCTTTTCGCGAGGAGCGCACAGAAATCAGCCCAGTTAAGATAATGGAGGTTTATGTTCTTGCTCTGTGCGTGCTTGAGGGTGAGTTGACGGTAGAGGTTGAGCGCGTTCTCGGCGCCATCCTTGAGCACAAGGTAGTTTTGCGCCACAAACTCGGCGAGGCGGCACTCCGCCTTCTCTTCCTCCTCGAGGGCAATCCATTCATAAGGGGTTCCCTTCGCCTGTTCGACAAGTTTTCCCCACTCCGCAAGCTTGAACTCCGACTCCGTGAGGTAGTCGCCGATGTTGTTCTTCTCGATGCGGTAGTGCGCAAGGTCGTTGAATTTCTCGAGCAGCGCCAGCTTTTTGTCCGCCTGCTCCTTCAGGGGTGAGTCGCTCTCGGCGACCATTTTGAACGCCCTGAGTGCCCCCTCATAGTCGCCGAGACGCTCCATGCAGATCCCCTTGGTAAAATTGACCACATCGGGCATGCGTCGGGGATAGATCTTCTCAAAATTGAGCAGGCGTACGAGGCTGGCCTTGTAGAGATTTTGTCCGCTCGGGTCGTGCGGCGGGGGAAATCTGTAGGTATTGTCATTCGCGTGTCTCTGGACATCGCTCACAATCTCAAGAATATTCTCGTATGGCTCATAGCGTGCATCCTCGCGCACCTTCGGGCGCGAGGAGCAGCCGAGGATGAGCGGCAGCGCTATTAGAATAGAGTAGAATACCGTGCGTGTCATGAATTGGCCTCTCTGATAATCGGGTGTGAAAGAACCCTATTATAGCATCTTGTATGCGTGATTTCCTCCGGATACTCCTTTTGGTAATGACTCGATTACAAGTAAGCTATAATTGCTCTATGTTGTAGGGGCGCGATCCTTCGGCAAGCTCAGGACAAGTTTTATCGCGCCCGGGTTCGATAAATCGAACCCCTACAAATCAACGCACACAAACTGAGCCACTACCCTCCTTTTAAACCGCCATTTGATTCGAATAATCCAGTGGGGTAATGATAACCAGATTCAATTGTTTTAACCGCGGATTAGGCTGATTATGCGGATTAAAAAACAAGCAGAAATTAAAGGCAGACATAATGGGTCACCCATCAAAGGCGCGGAGTCAATAGACATAGTTCCTCCCTTCCAGCGCATGAGCGCTGGTTCAGCTAGTTACTCCGATTACGACAGCACCCGCGACCTGCTTTCTGCCCTGTCCCGAACCCGACTAGCTGCAATTGTCAGGAATTTGGGTCCGACTCGCGTCGGCCCGTTTCGTTCAGTCACCCATCTGGTTCTCGTCGCGCAGGCGCCAGTGCCACGAAGCCCCCGGCGCCGGGCGACACGCCCCGCTTATGCGGGTCCAGCAAATCGTCGGTGCCGCGGCGCGTCCATTCGGAGTGTGCTCACAGTACCGTGGTTCACAGGTTGTTCGCATGGGCGAACAACCTGTCCCAACCCCTTGTTGACTCGCGCCGTGGTCGAAACGAAACATCAGCCGGTCCTCGAATGCTGTGGGAGGCGGCGGGTCCCACTCACTTACGTAGGTTGTGCCAACCCATTAACCGGTTCCCCGCCGCCGCCCGCTCTATCCCACCAACTTCTTCACGTCGAACTCCACCCCATCGCGCAAGATGAAGTAGCAGGCCTTGGCCAGCTTGTTGGCCAGCGCCTTGATCGCCACCGCCCGGTTCGTTCGCGCCTCCTTTCGCTGATACCACTTTCTGAGTTCAGGACTGTACCGCACCGCATAGGTTGCGGCCTCCACATACGCCCAGGCCAGATACCGATTGCCGCTCTTGCGGTTGCCATCTCCCTTCTTGCGCCCATTGCTCGTGTGCTCGGCCTTTACCGCCCGGCAATACGAGGCATAGTTCCCGGGCCCCGCAAACCGCCTGATCGGCCCGGTCTCCAGCATGATCGCCATTGTCAGGATCCGCCCGATCCCTGGTACACGCATCAGCCGCTCGTACTCCGGCCGCAGCTTCACCCGGCCCTCGATCGACTTCTCCACCTGCCCAATCTCACGATCCAGGAAGGCAATGTGCCGATAGCAGATCTGCGCCGCATCCATCACCAGCCGCTCCCCTCCCAGCAACTCACTCAGCTCGTCTTCCCGCAGCTTGGACAAATCCTGGATGCCCAGGCCTTTTCCACTGTGCCGGGCCACCAGCGTCTCCAGGCTCAGCCATTCCCCAGTTCGGTTTCTCACCAGCCTCATGCGCCGACGCATCAGGTCGCGCACCGGCCGTTCTTCCTTCGGGTAAATGTACGCCTGCGGCAACACGCCCATCGCATCCTGCTTGGCCAGAAATAATGTGTCCGTTCGGTCGCTGGCGTTCTTCAGACCGATATTCTCCTGCATCCGTGCCGGATTGGCCAGCTTCGTGGGATACCGCTGCGCCTGCAACCCGTCCACCAGCCAGTACCAGTTGTAGACCGATTCAATCACCAATCCAGCCAACCGCTTCCGATACGGCTCCAACTCCGCCAGGATGATCGGCAGGCTGTTCGGCAGCCTCCGCTCGAACACCCGGTTGAACTTCTCATCAATCAGTGCCACATACACGTTGTCCCCGTGCAGATCCATCCCCCCGTACAAGGCCATAGTCGCCTCCTTTCTGGCTCGCCCTTTCCGAGCCGCCTTGCACGAAGATTGTACTTTCTTTCCTTTCGCCTTTGGATGATTATCACTTAGGGGAGGCATTTGTTTCAGTTGTCATCCCCGCGGAAGCCTGCCTATGCCGAAGCGGCTTCGCGCAGGCAGGCGGGGATCCGGTATGAAACCTGGATTCCTTCTCGAGTTTACACTGAGCGCAGTTGAAGTGCAGGAATGACATATTCAGCAATGTACCCCCCATAACTGGCACATTATAAAAAACAATTATATTCGATTGAATTTAGCTTGAAATTGTGAGATAATAAGCCTGAGAATACTAAAAATACAGATATACCCGATAAAGGCAAAACTGCCGTAAGGCAGTGGCGCAAAGCCGCGGGTCCTATGCCCTCGCACTGAGTGGCGCGGTCCAAAGGATAGCCGGGCTGCCGAGGTATGAAAGTTGGCATACCAGGTGGCGCGGCTTTTTTTATTGGTTTCATAAAAGGGTGGCGGAGCCTTTGATTGCGCGGTGAAGTTCATGAAAAGGAAAGAATGGTCTGCAATTGCTGTAATCTTTGCGCTATGTCTTATTCCGCCATACGTTATTGCCTTGTCATCCACGCCCGCGCTATCACCTCCTGAATATACAGATAGCGAGGCTGTGGTGTTGGCTTTGGAAACATCGGGGGCGCTGCTTCCTCCGCCAGATCTCTACGAACAGATTCATACTGATCTCATTGCCATCAGGCAGGCGTACCCGGAAATGGATGAAGTCCGCCATTTCCCCGAGTGGAAACCCGGGGAGCTGGTTGCGCAGTTGACCCCGGAGGCAATGGAACAGTTCAAGAAGGACGAATATCACGGCATGGATTCCCTGAACGCTGAATATGGACCTGTGCAGATGTCGGTTCTATCTCGTGATTCGTTATTACTGGGATTTCCCCTGCCGTATAATCCCGGGAGAATCGCGGCGCTGTATTCCACAGCGGATGGAGTGAGAGAAGCGACACCGAACTGGACTATCGGCGATGGGTCCCACATCAGTGTGGAATTACCACGCTACACATTCACATCCGCGTGGGGCGACTGTCCGTCAGGATGTATCTACAAGCACTACTGGCTTTTCTCTGTCACAGATGGGTCTGTGGCTCTGATCCAGGAATGGGGCGATCGGTTGGTCGCCGTTACTCCCACACCCACTCCCACATCTGCGGCGACGCCGCTCTTGAGTATAATCGTGAATAAATCCTCCCTTCGAAAAAATGAATCTTTGATAGTCGACGTGGTCGTGCAACCCGTCGATCGCTCTTTCACTGCCTATGGCGGAATCATGCTCGGCGACGTGTTCTACTCGTTTACACTCGGCAATTACAGCGAGTTGCAGAAGGGAATCCATCCATTGGTGTCAAATGTGCCGGGTCTGACGGCAGCATATGCAGCAAGGCTCTTTTCCATACAATCTATTCCCTCGGATATCATCCCTTCCGGCAATTCAGAGTTGCGCTGTTCTATTATTGTCGGTTTGGTGGCCTCGCAGGTAGCCCCCACCAGGGTCGAAAGCTGCATCCCAGGCTACGTAGACCGGAAAGAAATAACCATTAGCAAGTAAGACCGAAGCAGATTTTATTTTGCCTTGTATGCCGACTTTGTTCAACCTGATGCGGAACCTCACATCGTTGACCTGAAGTGTACGTTTCAAACCCAAAGGAGGAACTGATGAAAAAGATGATGTCTCTCTATGCGTGGAGTTGCTTCTCTGTGATTGCATTTCTTGTTCTGCCTCTCCAGGCACAGCCTGATCCTTGCAGCCCCTGGCCGATGTTTCATCGGGATACAAGGAACACCGGGCAGAGCGATCAACTCGCTTCACAGAATGGGAAGCTGCTCTGGAGCTACACGACCGGCGGGGGTGTGAGCGGTTCCGCCTGTTCCGGCTCGGACGGGACGATCTATTTTGGCGCAGGAGCAGGGGATAATACTATTTCCGCGCTCTCTTTTGAAGGCGGATTGTTATGGAGTTATAGGACGGGTAATGGCGTCCAAGGCACCTGTGCGCTAAGTTCTGGCGGGAGCATCTGCGGTTCTAGCGGGAGCATCTATTGCGGTTCAAACGATAACCGCTTTTATGCGCTCACCCGTATGGGGAGCTTCGTGTGGAGTTACAGAACGGAAGGCGCGAATGATGCTCCTCCCTCGGAGGGAGATGACGGAACAATCTATTTTGGCTCAACTGGCAACCGTTTTTATGCGGTTTCCAATGGAGGCAGTCTGAAGTGGAGTTATGCAACCGGCGGCGCCATACACGGGTGTGCGAGCCTCGGCGATCAGGGGGATATTTATTTTGGCGCTCTCGACCATCGGATCTATAGCGTGAGAAGCGCGGGTTCGCTGTTGTGGAGCTATTGCTTCGAAGTATCGCTTGTTACAGGATTGGAAGGAGGGGTGGTTATAGGCTCCGATGGCGCACTTTATTTCGGGACCACGAGTATTGTTACCGCCCTGACCGCGATGGAAAGCAGCGGTACTGTGCGGTGGACCTATTACACCGACGACAGCTATGGAACGCCCGCGCTTTCAAACGGGGGGACGATTTATTTCGGATCGGATGACAATGAGATGTGGGCGCTGAACAGCCACGGTACATTGCAATGGAGTTATTCTACAGGCGATGACGTGCGCAACGGAACTGCGGCGATCGGGAGCGACGGTATGGTCTATGCCGCATCGAGGGACGGGGGTTGTTACGCGATGGATTCATCCGGTGCGCTGAGGTGGAGCTATCGGATCGGCGACAGTGATTGTGCCCCATCGATCGGATACTCGGGGACACTATACGTCGGATCGTTCGACAATGTGCTGTACTCCTTCAAGGGCCAGCCGACGGCTACGCCGACTCAGACTCCCACGCCGACCGAGACAGCGATTCCTCCATGTGCCACCACTACCTGTGTCCCCCCTACGCCTGTGCCGAATTATGTCGAGCTGCGGGTCCAGGAAAACAAAGCGGGAGTGGATGATTTTTATCCCGGGGATAAACTGGTCCTTCAATGGCGGAGCTACGAAAACAGCTATAACTACGCCAGCGTCCCCTGCGCGGTATACTTTGTCGCGGCATTGCATCCCCCGATCGAAGACGCGGCGGTGACGGTAAATCAGATTCTCTCGAGCAAAGAGCTTTTCATCTTCGATTCGAAGATGCGCCCGGTGAGGTTCAACCCGAAAAGTGTTCAGCCGACGTTCAATGGTGTCTCATTCCCCATTCCCGGTATGGGTTCAAGCGGATCTCTTTCCTTTACCTCTCCGTCAGGATCGGCGGGGCGCTGGGTTTTTGCGATGGCGTTCGTCATGATGGATAACGGGGATTTCCCCTCGAATCCCCCGGTCGAGGTTTCGAACGGCGTCTCGCTGCATTAATAACCCGGGGAAATGAATCGGGGAATATAGCGCATTTTCCTCACCCCGCGCTTTGGTCCCGATGGGACTCCATGTCCCCGAGGGAGAGAGTGCGCCGCGGGAATATAATTGATCTGTTCTGGAAGTGCTCGCTCTATTATGGGGCGGGCACTTCCTTTTTTATTACAATAAGGATTATGGACAAGATTGGATAGTGTCTCAATTACATGCAGAATATAGCTATTCTATGTTGTAGGGGCGCGATCCTTCGGCAAGCTCAGGACAAGTTTTATCGCGCCCGGGTTCGATCCTTCGGCTGAGTTTATACTGAGCGCAGTCGAAGTGCTCAGGACAAGTTCGTCGTACCCCTGCAAATCAAAGGTATCCAAATTGAGTCACTACTCAAGATTGCCGAACAGAACGGGAAATCACCGCATAAAGTTCATCTCAGGACTTTTGGTTGTCAGATGAATGTCGCAAAGATGACCAATACTGGGTTTGCCCCAAACTTGATAGTTCAGGTTGTTGAGAGAATGGTACTGTGCACTTCCGGGAGTCTGATTGTGCAGCGGGTTCTAAATCCAGGCAGCTTCCCCCAGAACTTTTCCATCGACGTCAAGGCGCGGGACGAGAGTATGTCCTCTCCCATTAATGCCTCTTTTAAGCACTGGTATATGAGATAGCTCTATTTGCTGCCTTGGAATCAGTGTCATACCAATATGCTAAAACCTGTAAACTTAGTTTACACTTTTGGCATTTGGAGGTGCAAACAAAGTATGCAAATCGGACATTTTGGGTATCCAGTGAAAAATCTCTTCATTGTGACCGTACTTGCAATTACTTCGGCTCGTGTTTATTAAGACTATTTTTCGTTCAAGGAAAAAAAATGTGAAGTTGGCACGGAATATGCTACTACGAAAAGCAGAAGGGAAAGGCTTTGCAAAAATAGGGGGGAGAGAGCATATTTCTATGTAATATACTCGGAGCAAGTTAGTTAGGGAAAATTCAAAGGAAAACTTTTGACAGTACCCAATCTAACGGAGGGAGCAAAAATGAGAACCACATTAGTGCCGGTTGTAAGTGTGATGGTTGCGTCGAGTTTATGCGGCTTGGCGGTTGCGGGAAGTATTGATTCTCCAGGGGCTCCATCATCGGGTAGCGGGATGGTCACACTCCAGCAGATGTATAACTACCTGAGTTCGGGGATAGAGGTAACACCTGTCACAGGTTTCCAGGAGGCCACGTCAGGCCCCACCGCCGGCACGATGAAGAGCACCCAGCAGATCTATGATGATATCAAGGCGAAATTTGCCCAATGCACCGCGACCGCTGCCCATGTTGAATCGGGCTGGACGTTCTTCAGTACGGCGTCGGGAAGCTGGGGGGTGCAGATGGGGTCCGGGTTAATGCAGCCGACCCCAACCATAACGCCAACATTGACCCCAACACAAACATCGACCCCAACACAAACACAGACACAAACACCAACACCAACGCCAACATGGAACCAAGGTGCGTGCGCGGCGAAGGGCGGCTACTGGGCAGCCGATAACCTCGGCGGCTATGGGTGTTGGTTCGATGGGGGCTTAGACTTCTGCGATCACTTCTGCGCCTCGGCTCCGCGTTCATTGGTGTGTGACCCGAGTAATTGGGACGATAACAGCACGTGCAGTGTTTGCAAGCATTACTATCCGGGCAGTGACTGTGAACAAGAGGTGTACGACCATTCGCCGAATTACATTACAAATCAGTATAAGTGCCAAACTCGCGGCGCCGCATGGACCCAGAACTGTGCCCTGGCGTCAGGGGCCGGCAACCAGATCCGCTTTTGTATCTGTAAACCCTAGATGTGCTAGGTCAGTGCGTGTCTGCCCCGCGCCAAATGCAGGGTGACTACACCGTTTTAGCCGTTACGGGTAAGGGGATGCTATGCTCGCTGTGCTTCTTGCCACGTGCAAATATAGTTCAGGATCTCTTCTATAGAAGGCCGTTGTTCTTTAAGCCGGAGCAACTTCAATTTCATTCTGTTCCTTGATTCGGCTCACTGCACTAATACAAACGCATTAAGTAAAGTTACACAATCGCCTGATTTTTTGAACTGACCATGAACGTGTTGTTTTGCGAACCGTCGTCCATGTATTCTCAAGGTCATCAAACCACTGGTTGGTCGTGGCCTCGTAACGGA
>JAPLCW010000013.1 GCA_026392015.1 Candidatus Auribacterota bacterium
CTCGATTCCTTCTAAAGTACATATGCCCTCCTCTTGTTTGTTACTACACAAGAGTTGGCCATTCTTAGCATTATTAAAAGCTGTAATCACAGAGTACGGTAATTATTTGTATCTACATTTTTCAAAAGGTCAATCAAGAATCCAAGTTTTACAGGGGTTCCAGGGCATTACCCCCCTCATAACTGTAGAAGATGGGTATAAGTGACCCATTACAAGTCCTGTGATCTTTCTGTGATCTTCCCCTTTCCAACCCGCGTATTCTGTAGTAAAATCTGATCGACCAGAGCGGATGGCCCATAATGTGATACAGTGAGCGGGGTGTTACGCCCTGGAGCACGCCGCAAGGGTGGACAATTCGTGAAAGAGTCAGAGTCCGCACCGCTGCTCGAACGATTGAAAATCAGTTCCATTCCGTTTTGTGCGGGCAAAGCCGTTTATCCCTTTCCCCTGTGAAGAGGGAGGGGATGGCGATGCAGGAGATTGACGTGAAAGATAGAAAAAAGTCCGGAAAGATGGTGCCCAAAAGGTTGAAAAAGGCGGATATAATCAAAGGGACAAAATTCAAAGCGGAGCGCGGGCGACCGGAAGAAGATTATAAGATCATCCTTCGCACCGCCATGGATGGTTTCTGGATTGCCGATATGCAGGGCAGGATATTAGAGGTGAACAACGCCTATTGCCGCATGGTGGGGTATAGTCACACGGAATTATTGTCCATGAGCATAAAGGATGTAGAAGCTGCAGAGAGTGCGGAAGATATCGCGAATCACATAGATAGGATTGTAAAAGCTGGTTCTGACCGCTTTGAAACCAAACATAGATGTAAAGACGGAAAGATTCTGGATGTCGAGGTCAGCATTCATTATATAAAAGGGAGGGATGGGCGAGTTTTTATGTTTTTGCGCGACATCACGGAGCATAAACAAACGGAGAAGAAAATTGTATACCTTGCTTCCTTTCCCGAGTTGAATCCCAACCCTGTTGTGGAGATGGATTCTTCACGCAACATCTGCTATCTCAATTCCAGTGCCCGGCGCCTATTTTCCGGTCAGGGAGTCAAGGGGGCACAGCAGATATTTCTTGGAGATTTGGAATCAGTGATTGATTATTTTCATCGTCATGGGGAAAGCAGCATGCTGCGGGAAATCAAAATCGGCTCTAGATGGTTCTCCCAGCAAATTCACTATGTCCCGGAAACCCGGCATATACGCATCTACGGATTGAATATCACGGAGAGCAAGAAGACGGAGGAGGCGTCAAAGAAAGCGGAGGATGAAGAGAAGAAGCGTATGATGCAGGAAGTGGTAGCCACGGCTGAAAAGAAAAGAGCGGACGAACTGGATAAGCTCTACGGGGAGCTAAAAGATGCTCAGGAAAAACTGGTTCGCACGGAGAGACTGGCGGCCATGGGAGAATTGGCGGGTACGGTGAGCCATGAGTTGAGAAATCCGTTGGGTGTGATCAAGAACGCGGTGTATTATCTGAAAAATAAGTTGGGCCAATTCACGCGCGACGAAAAGATGAACAGGTATCTGGAGATAATAGACGAAGCGATAGAGCATGCCGATAGGGTCATTTCCGATGTGCTGACATCCGGCGGCGTGAGAAGGCCTTCGTTGTCGAAATCGAGTGTCAATGATGTGATACAGTCCTGTTTGGGGAAAACGGTTTTCCCCAAGAATATCATAATCATAAAAGGTCTTAAGGGCGAACTGCCTGAGATTCCGCTTGATGTCCACCATATAGCCCAGGCCCTTTCCAATCTCCTTGTGAATGCCGTGGAGGCCATGCCGGAAGGCGGAATGCTCACCATTCAAAACTCCAAGAAGGATATGTTCATAGAAATTACCATAGCGGACACCGGAGTGGGAATCCCGAAAGAGAATCTGGGGAAGATATTCGAGCCTCTATTTTCCACCAAACAACGTGGCATCGGATTAGGCCTGGCTATTTGCAGAGGCATCATCGAGGGACACAAGGGAACGATCAATGTGGCGAGCGAGGTGGGCAGAGGGACGACGTTCACGATCAAATTGCCGATCGGTTAAGGTTCCTGTAAAAAGTATGCGAAGGAGGCCGGGGATGGTTCTAAAAACAAGGGTTCTGATAGTTGATGACGAGGTTTCATTTGCGGAAAGTCTCTCGGATTTGCTGGAACAGGAGGGATATAAGACTGTAGTTGTACACAGTGGTGAGGAGGCGCTGGGTAAGATTAAAAAAACGACATTTGACATCATTCTTCTGGATGTAAAACTGCCCGCCATGAATGGGGTGGAGACATATAAAAAGATAAATAAAATAGTTCCCCAGGCGCGCGTGATTATGATGACCGCCTATTCAGTGGAGTATCTGATCAGGGATGCCCTTAAAGAAGGAGCATATGGAGTAGTATATAAGCCGTTCGATGTGGAGAAGTTCTTGAGCATGGTCGAGGCGGCAAGAAAAAATGATTGGCCGGTCATGGTAGTTGATGACGATCTCCATGTTCGCGAGTGCTTTAAGGATGTTCTGGAATCAAGGGGATATAATGTCAGCCTGGCGAAGGACGGCCGCGAGGCGCTCCAGATAGCCAAAGAGAGGAGGCACGATGTCGCATTCATAGATATGAAATTGCCTCTGTTAAACGGGTTGGAGACATACCTTGCCATCAAAGAGCACAATCCCAAAATCACGGTAGTGCTGATGACCGGCTATCGGGAGGAGATGGGTGATTTGGTGCAACAGGCTCTGGATCAAAGTGCCTACACATGCCTTTATAAGCCATTCGATCCCCGGGAGGCGTTGGTTCTCATAGAGGAAATAAGCAAGGCAAGAAAAAGATCTCCAAAAATGAAGAAGAGATAGATATGAAAGATGACACCGCTCATCAGGATGTGGATATTCTCATCGTTGACGATGATCCGGCCATGCTGGAGACACTGCGTGACATATTGAGCGAGGAGAGTTACAGGATAACCTGTGTCAGGAATGCGACTCGTGCGGAAGAAGAGATAAAGAGGAAATTTTACAATCTCGCCTTGATAGATCTCAACCTGCCCGACGGCAGGGGGCTGGAACTGTTGAGGTTGATAAAGATAGCAAGCAGCGAAAGCGTGGTGATTATTTTCACCGGTTATGCATCCCTGGAAAGTGCCGTATCCGCGTTAAATGAGGGCGCCTTTGCCTATCTCCAAAAGCCGTTGAATATGGGGGAGGTGAAAATATCCCTACAGCGGGCCCTCGATATGCAAAGGCTATCTTTCGACAACAAAAAGATGTTGAACAGGCTGGAGGAGCTGAGCTTAAAAGATGCCCGCACCGGTCTTTATAACTATAGATATCTCATGGAAAGATTGACCTCCGAGGTGAAAAGGGCCAGGCGATATGTCTTCCCGCTCTCCGTCTTGATGTTGGATTTAGATTACTTCAAGTCCATCAACGACGTCTATGGCCATCAATACGGAGATCGGATCCTCAAGGAACTCGCTGATTATTTGCAAGATTTTGTCCGGGCCGGAGATATCGTTGCGAGGTATGGAGGCGAGGAATTTGTCATTCTTCTTCCCGATACAAATAAGAGAGGAGCCGTTATATTTTGCGCCCGGTTATTGGCGGGAATGGGGAGCCACACCTTCGATCCGCGCGGCAAAAAGATCAAGCTCAAAATAAGCGTGGGGATAGCCAACTTCCCGGAGGATGGTGTTACTACGGGAACCGGCCCGGGTATTCTCGATATGGCCGATAGAGCCTTGTTCCGCGCAAAAGAGAGTGGTGGAAATAGGTTGTCCACCTGTGAGTACGTCAGACAAGGTGTCAAGGATGATGCCCAAAAAGGCGAAATGAAGGATATCGAAGAAGTGAGGAAAAAGCTCGCCAAGATGGCCCGCAGAGCGAACCAGTCCCTCCTTGAAACGATTTACGCCCTCGCCAAAACGATAGAAGCGAAGGATCAGTATCCGGGTACGCATTCTGAAGACATGGTGTTTATAGTTACTGAAATTGGCAAAAGAATGAAGCTGACTCAGGATGAGATAGATAATCTCAAGCACGCGGCAATACTCCATGACCTGGGCAAAGTGGGCATTCCGGATAACATCCTGCATAAAGGTGGGAAACTTACCGTAAAGGAATATGAACTGCTGAAAAAACATCCGCAGATCGGAGCAGAAATAATAGGGCCTCTTCATATTCTTGAAGAAGTGATCCCCATAATCCTTTATCATCATGAAAGGTTCGACGGGTTGGGATACTCTGCCGGTCTTAAGGGGAAAGAAATACCTCTGGGGGCGAGGATCACCGCGATCGCGGATGTGTATGAAGCCTTGGTTTCGTCCAGGCCCTATCGCAACGCCTATAGCAATGAAGAGGCGCTGGGTATCGTCGAGGGGGGGGCCGGCACACAATTCGATCCCGAGATAGTGAAACTATTTCTGGAGATCATGAAGTCAAGAAAGCAGCGATACCACGCAATCCAGTAGCTAATAGCCAGTAGTGAGTAGTCAGGAAGACTGCATAATGCTACAAAGAAACAATAGACAAAATATACTCGTTCAATTCGTGGTTAAGTCAGAATATTCAGCCTGCTGAGACTGCCCCGTTACTGGTGTGAATCTCCCCTCCAGTACCCTAGTGTGCCGTCTCGGAAATATCTTGCGTTTGTTTGTCATTGCGAGCGAACGCGAAGCAATCTTGTCTCCTTGCATTCCAATAGATTGCTTTGTCGCTCCGCTCCTCGCAATGACACGACTTTGTAAAGCCATTGACGGGACACAACACTAGACATCTTCATCACCTAACAACTAAACAACTGAGTCAAGTTTGAGGAGAGTATAAATCCCCCTTCCTCCCCCTTTTCAAAAGGGGAATAAGAGGGGGATTTGAAATGTCGTCAATACTTCACCAGGCACGAATCATCCTTTGACCAGGCAGTTACCATGGCTTGCTCCTTGTCGGTTTGAGGCGAAGCTTCGCTAGTAAAGTAACACAAATCTTGTGCCTTCAACTCCCCGCGTTATGGCGTAGCTTACCTATTTGGCCAACTGTATCGTGGTGGTATCCATGCCGATCGCCTGTCCTCGACCCAGCTTGACCCCCGAAGGCATGAGGATCAACGCGATGAGATAGTTTCCGGGCTCCGCCTGCTTGCAGACGGTGTGGCGGTGCAAGGGCACGCAGAGGCTTGTGGTGCTGCTGAAGCCTCTGAAGTAGGGGGTGATTCCTTTCCGGACATCGCCATCGAAGAGTATGGAGAAGATCTCTCCGGTGGGTATCTGGCCGACGAGATAGATATCCTCTAATCTCCCGTTGGTGGAGGGAATGCAGCCGGTGAAATCAACAACCATTCCCGGGGAGGCGCTCGACCGGCTCAGTTCGAGCTGAACATTCTGGCAGAAGCACGGAGTCGGGGTCGGAGTGGACACAACGGCCGGGGTGACGCTCCCTGGCGGCCTCGTCGGTGTGGATGTGGGTGTGGCAGTCTCCGTCGGAGTCCCGCTAGGTGTCGACGTAGGAGACATCGTCGGCGTGCTCGTGGGGGTCTCTGTCGGTGTTTCGGTTGGAGTCATAGTGGGTGTGTTTGTCGGGGTGTTTGTCGGGGTATGAGTCGGCGTCCGCGTGGGCGTAGAAGTGGGTGTTTGGGTTGGCGTCCGCGTGGGCGTGGGAGTCGGAGTCTGGGTGGGAGTGCATGTCGGAGTTTGCGTGGGTGTTCTCGTAGGTGTCGCGGTGGGAGTCTCGGTAGGCGTCTGAGTCGGAGTCAGCGTCGGGGTCTCCGTGGGAGTCGGTGTCCGCGTGGGCGTTTCCGTGGGTGTCACGGTGGGAGTCTCCGTGGGTGTCACGGTCGGAGTCAGCGTTGGGGTCCTTGTGGGCGTCCTCGTAGGTGTCCTCGTGGGAGTGGTTGTGGGAGTTTGCGTAGGCGTCCTGGTGGGTGTTGGTGTTATTGTGGGAGTCGGTGTTCGAGTAGGTGTCCTGGTCGGTGTCGGCGTTTTCGTCGGGCAGAAATTCAACGAGACAAAAGTTTCCGGGAAAGGCAGATTCTGGACGTTGTTCAGGTAGTCGGTGTACGCAACCTCCGAGGTCGGGTATACATCCACCGGTAACCCGAAACACGCGGGATCCACGGTGACCGTGAATTTCATCGTGCGGGCATCGTTTATATCCATGACCCCAAGATTCCACGTGAGTGTCTGCCCCACGACGCTGTCCGGCGGCGGCACCGCTGTGGGAACATAGTGCACACATGCCGGCAATACGTCAGTGACCACAACACTTCTCCCGGCGATGTTGGTAACACTGAACGCGATGTCATCGAAAATTGCCTGAAGATCCGCGGGGGTCGGGGCTGGATAGAAATTGCCAGGTCCTGATGCCATAGTCTGCAGGGTACTGGTTGCCAAAGGAACACACTCAGGGTGACCCTGCCCGATGAGATTATTCAAGAAAATGGTGTATATAATTGCACCGGCGATCTTGGCCGTTGCCGCCCGATTGATCGCGTCATTGGTGCACGTTGTGGCGACTGTGGGCCACAGGGTGCATCCGCTCCCCGTATGTTGCTCGTTTGCCACTCCGTCGGAGAGAACGATCATGATCGAAACGGCATCTGCGCGGTGGCGGACCGACGTCAATTCCGCCTGGCCGTCGAATACCCCGTCGCCGATATTGGTATTCCCGCCGGAAGCTAATCCGTCAATGGAGGTTTTTACATCGGCAAAATTCGAACTCAACTGGTGATTCAGGGTCGCGCTCGCGGAATAGGAAACGAGTCCTACCAGATCGAGCAGAGGATCAAGATTATCAATAAATGACTTCGCCGCAGTCTTGCAGTCGGCAAGAGGCGTGCCTGCCATGCTCCCTGAACGGTCGATCACCAGTATCACATCGAGCTTGTTGCGTTCGGTCACCGGATCGCCGGCGCTATTCACGGTGAGTGTAATATCAGCGGTTTCACAGATATTTCCCGGTACCGCTTCCTTCAATGCAATTAGATGCGGCGGAACCGGCGTTGCGGTTGGAGTGACAACGAGGGCTGCCATCTCGACTACCACGGCAGTATATTGCGAACTAATCGCGACCTGTTTTTCATTTGCCGGATTGGCGCTATCCACAACCGCATAGCTCCCCAATGCTAAATCCGAAAATGTAACACAACCGTTCTGACAGGTTGACCCTTCGCCGATAAGATTGTTATTGCCTCCCGTCCGAGCATATAGTTTGTAGAGTTTCCCGGAAATTGCCGGTTCTCCCGCATCCCTCATCCCATTTCCATTGAGGTCGTCAAAACCCACCCCCTTGATGAGAGAATAGCGCGTGCTGCCGAAATCTACGGACCAGCTCGTCCACGGATAGTTGTCTGTTCGCTCGCAGCTTTGACTCCGCGGACAGCTGCTCTCCCAGCCCTGCCAGTCATTATTATCGGTTGACGCGAGGGTGTACGTTCCGTTAGCTGCTACCACATCAGGGAAGGAGGCGTTGCCGTCTGCATCGGTCACCGCGGTAATCCGGCTCCCGTCAGGGAGTGACAGCCCGAACTCCCAATCGGAGAGGTCAGGCTCACCAGCATCCTGGATGCCGTTGCAGTTTATGTCCTCAAACTGGTGGGCGATAACGACATTGCCTGCCGATTCCTGATCCAGCTCTGCGGCGGAGGCCGGCCGCACCAGTGTCAGATCGGCAGAATCTTGGATAAGAGAGCTTACGATTGAGACTGTGAAGGCCACCACACACGAAGCGATGAATAGCCAAATCAGGGGGCTCACGCGAATGGATCCATTGGCCGTCATTGATGACGAGCCTCCGCATTTAACAGATTTTACTCGATACATATCCCCCCCCTTTCGCGCATCACGCATATATAAATATGATCAATTTTGAACATATTCTAACTAATCATCCAAATACCACAATTGGCTGAATCTTCTATTTATTGACTTTTTTCCACCTCCGATAAAATGGGGTTAGGCACCAGTTGCCCCGAATGGAATCTAAGCATGTGGCCGTGCAACGCATTCTTCTGCGGAGAATTGCAGGTATAGTATGCGCATGCTCATATGGGGTCAATAGTGGGTAAGGAGACGTCAGCTTCTCGTTTATGATGTTTCAGTGTGAAGGAGTGGGATGCATCAGGGAGGGGTGGATAGATCCCAGCAAAGTTCCCCCTTACGTAGCCGGAGGGGTTCACGGGCGGGATTATTGCAGTAGTGCGGAAACAACATGATCTACCGGACTGCGAATTTCGCGCTCGCATCGAGGAAGGCGTCTTCCCGGCTTCTGATCAACTTGCCTTGATCGAAGAACGCGACCACCACCTCATAAGTGCCGGACGCTGTCCCGATCGGGACGCTGGCAGAGATAAGTGGGTAACTAAATGGTGCCTCGAGCCCTTGCATATTTGTCACTACAGGTTTGAGCGGGGTATCGAGTGTGAGTGCGTTGAGCATGACGTTGTTCGGAAAAATGACCACCGCGTACGCAGCAAATACTCTTTGGATTGACTTGTTCAGTTTGAATCTCGCGGAGAAGTAATTCCCGGATGTGAACGACTCACCATTGAGCAGGACCTGTGCGTCCGGGACCGGCGTGGGGGTCGGCGTGGGGGTCTGTATCTCGACCGGGCCGACGGGTGTGGCCGTTCCCGAGGGCTTGACGGTCGGTAGGGGCGTTGCAGTCGGTGTGCGCGTAGAGGTTGGTGTTGATGTCGCCGCCGGGGTATTGGTCGGGGTCTTCGTAGGCGTCTGAGTCGGCAGTGCAGTTGGTGGTATCGGCGTCTCGGTTGGTGTCCTGGAAGGCGTCGGGGTCGGGGATATCGTCGGCGTATCCGTCGGTAACTCAGTAGGTGTCAAGGTGGGGGACATCGTCGGCGCCCCGGTAGGAGTCTCGGTCGGCGCCGATTCGCAGATATTCGTCGTAGCACCGGAACAGTCGATATCAATGGGGTCCAGGCCCGTGGCCTGATACACCGGGCTGTCCCAGTAGCATGTCGCAGCACCCGGATCGCTATCGTTCCAGATCCTCACCCACACGTAGTAGTTCTCTTCTTCATACCAGTAATCGCCCCAGAAGTAGTCACCTATCTCCGGATCACCTGGATAATGATACGTTTTGGTATCCGCCACACCGTCATTCCCGGTCGGCAAGCCGGTTATGGGATTGGGGGGGCTGATCGTGTCATCCGGGCTCCGGATCAGTTGAATGAGATCGCCGTTTTGAAGAGGGGAGGCCGTCTCGTCCGTGCAGTGTGACCCATACCACATAACGGTCGTTTGCTGTGATGCGGCATTCCCCATTGCTCCATCAACTGCCGGGAGCTTGTGTCTCTTGCAATTGTTATAATCCGGCTCGGAGCCATCCAGGTAGTTCGACTGGGCGGTCGGACTCACCGGATCGAAGCGGGTGTAGCAGTTTGTGACCCACAATTCCCCGCCCGCAGCGATGATGTCGGAGTCTGGTACCCAGATATCGATTTCTCCTGCAAAGACATATCTGTCTGCGGGAGGGATGGGGGTGCCGTCGGCCATTTGGGTGGGCGTGTGGACGGCGCTGGTGTCTGCGCCGGTGATGGTAATAATAACAGGGGTTCCGGGTCCACCGGGTTGATTACACGTGAGGCTGCCCGAGTTCGTCACGCTGTTTGCAGTGATCGCATCCGGATGTGCCCCGATGCGCCCATAGGGAATATTCGGGAGTGCTCCTCTCCTGCCTTCGCCATTGATTGCGCAGGCGGGCTTCCCATCAAATGTATAGAGTTGCGCATTCGCGGTGTGTTGACTAAGGTCGTCGACGAAAACGATGTCACCGCCCGCTATCTCGCTCCCTTTCTCCGCACGGTTCAGTATGGTGAGAGGGTAACGCACGAGGTATCCGGTCGCACCGCAGGGGCCGGGTGCGGTGTACCATAAGATGCCGTCGTGCGACCCTCTCACATCGAGCTTCGGCGCGGCAGAGACGGTGTCGGTCACCGTGTTGGAATCAACGGGGGGAGCCACGCCATCAGCGCTGATTGTGGCAAATACAGGAGCCACCCATCCGTTCAGTGCGTCGCCCCGCACCCGCGCATGCGATAAGAAATTGCCGTTGCTCCCGGCCATCAGGGGGCCGAGATTGCAGGTAAGCATCTGCCGTTCTTGGGAGATTGACGATCCGGGCCCTGTGCAGCAGGATGGCAGCTCCTTCCATTCCGTAAAAATAGAGCCCTCGGGGTTGCTCGGGAGCGTGCTCACGATGGTGACATTCTCCGCGCGCACAAGGGAGACGCCCATCGGGTTGACTTTGTAGTCAAATCTATAGCCGATTGTGTCAGATGTGCGGACGTACCGATCGTTAAAGCCGCAATCGTCGCCGGGGGTGTTTCCGGGGCAATTCCCTTTGGTATTGAACGGCGGCGTCCCGGTGTCCGCATCATTAACCGTTATTTGCAGTGTAAAGGCATCTTTCTGCGCGGATGCCATGCCCTCCATCGCGTAGTGGAAAAGTGCGAGAGCCATTGCGGTCCTTCCCAGTAATGCAAGTTTTGAATTATTGCATTTCACGTTTAATGACAAGTAGTGCATATTTTCCGGCCCTATCGTTTACTTATTTAAAAGATTATTGTTTTATCCTCATTACTGCACCATTGTAAGTAAGCAAGTAGCGTGCCATATCCGCTATATTAGAGAAAATATTTTTATTAACTGCATTCAAACAAGTTATGACAAAAATCATGGGAATATATAATCCCAATGAGGCTAGTTGGATACTTTGTATTCACATGTTTTTGTCAAATATGCATACTTTGTTTACACTTATGGTGCTCTTCCATTTTGTGTGGGTGCGCTACATTACTTTACTCGCTATTCAGGACGCAGATGGACGCAGAACACGCAGATGAAAAGACAGTTTGAGATGAAAAGCCCAGGTCTGAAAGCTGCCTCATTCTCAATCTGCGCTATCTGCGTCCAAATATTCAGTGTCCTCAGTGGTTATGCCACCTTTGATATGGGCGCCTCGCGAATATTTTCAGATTAAATGCTTGCGAATTTCAGTAATCGTGGGAGCGGCTTCCCGCCGCGATAATCGGGGCAAGATGCCCCTCCCACAATTGCGAACAATCTGCAACTCACTTTTTCGCAGTAGAGTGCTTTATCTGTGTTCATCAGCAGTTATCTGTGTGTATCTGTGGCGCTCGTCAAAGTTTCAATGTGCATCACAGATAAACACAGACATAACACCGATACACACAGATATGCGGCCAACGGCTGCGCGCTGAGCTATTACAAGCCGCCCAATCCGCTTAATCCGCGGTTGAACACTCTCCATTTGTGAATAAAACAAGATAGAGCACCAATATTAAGTTTGAGCAATTTTTGAGCAATTATTGAAAGTGATCCACCTGATGCCGCGAGTTCACTAATCTGGTGTGTTCGTACACTCGAGATCCAACAGACCGCACCGTATAATTACCCTTTAGTGAAGTCCGGGTATCGGACCTTGACACACTGTCTGCCGCCTGCGGGCGGTTAAGGGCGGAATCACCTACCTGACCATCCTGACTATCGCCGTATCAAGATCGATTGCCTGGTCGCGTCCCACCCTGCCTCCGGAAGGCATGATAATAAGCGCTGTCAGGTACTCCCCAGGCTCCGCTGTGTTGCATACCAGGTGTCTGTGCAGGAGGCCACAGTAGCTCGCCGTGCTGCTGTATCCCTTGTAGAAAGGTATAATCCCCTTCCGGTATTTCCCATCGAAGAGCACGGAGTAGATCACTCCCTCAGGTGTCCTCCCGAGCAGGTAGGCATCAACGAGTTCTCCGTTGAGAGAGGGAACGCAGCAGTAAAAATCGACGATCATCCCGGGCCCCGCGACGTCCCTGCTCAGCTCGAGCTGGACCTTTTCGCAGAAACACGGCGTCGGAGCGGGAGTGGACACAATGGCCGGCGTGATCGTTCCCTCAGGCCGCGTCGATGTCGGAGTCGGCGTGGACGTTGGGGTGGATGTTGATGTGGGTGTGAGTGTCGGCATTTTCGTGGGTGTCCGAGTCGGGGTCTCCGTGGGTGTAAAAGTGGGTGTTTTCGTGGGCGTCTGTGTCGGTGTTTGGGTGGGAGTATTGGTCGGAGTCTGAGTCGGTGTTTCAGTTGGTGTATGTGTCTCAGTTGGAGTTTTCGTGGGCGTCTGTGTCGGTGTTTGGGTGGGAGTCTCGGTCGGGGTCCTGGTCGGTGTATCTGTCCCAGTAGGTGTTACAGTCGGCGTCCCGGTAGGTGTCGACGTAGGAGACATCGTCGGGGTATTTGTCGGCGTCCCGGTAGGTGTCTCGGTCGGTGTCCCTGTAGCTGTTCCTCTCGGAGTCCCGGTAGGTGTTGCGGTAGATGTCCCGGTTGGAGTCCCGGTGGGCGTGTTTGTGGGTGTCCTGGTCGGCGTCCGTGTCGGCGTGGGGGTCGGGGCCGGCACGTATACGGGGACATCATTTGACACGACCATGAGCAGGAGCGGCGAGGCCCGGCCGTAGAAACGGTTGGTGTACACGTCACCCCCCTCGTTGCCGTCCGTGTCAAGAATCAAATCGAGTGAGCGCACGTCGGAACCGTGTGGAAGCGCCCCGCCGGAAACCCGGATGGCCGTTACCTCGCTCGCATCAGCCGGACATCCGCCGCCGGTGAACCCAGAGCACCACACGGTGCTCCCTCCCGGCTGGTTGGAAGAATCCGCGGGATCGGGATTTACAGCAGCAGGATCCGTCATGGTGTACTTGAATATCTCGCCGTTTGTCCCCGTGATGCTCACGAGTGACAGTGTTCCCGCATAGCGGGTATTGGGACTCCGTCCGTCATCGTTGTACGGCAGAACGTCTATGAAATCGGTGCTCGTCAGGTTATCGTTACCGCTATTTATATAGTAGAGCGTGAATTTCATCTGACCGCCGATACTGATTGAGGGAGTCTCCACTTCCTTGTAGACGCTGAACGCCTCGGGATTGACGACCTGTACGCCACGGTACGCCGTCCTCAACTGCTCCACGCTCGTATCGTCAGGGGAACTGATGACCACTGTGTTCACCGCCTGTGTTCCGTCCTGGACGTCAGACACCACCGAGGCCTTGAATATGATGGGAGCGATCGGCACGTTAGGTTCCCTGTCGCCGAGTTTCCACACGATGGTGGTCGACTCGTCCGGATGTTCGGTGACACTGAACGGGGCAATACTGGCACTTCCCGGCAAATATTTCAGGGAATCGGGCAGGGTGTCGGTTATCGTCACATCATGCGCATCGGGCGGCTCATCTACATCAGCCGTGATGGTGGGGATAAGCTTGAATGTGACCGGGATCCCGGCGACTGCCTGATCGCGATCGTTGTCGGGATACCGTTCCTTGCGAATGCGCACGATCGCCTCGGTGAGTGTGAGGCGGTCTCCCCCGCACACGTTGGTATTGTTGAGCGGATTATAGGCCCCGACATTCCAGTTCCCGCTATTTATCTCCGCTGCCTTGAATGCTGCGAAGTTCGGAAGAATGGTGCCCTTGGGATTGGGAAGCGCGGTTATATTTATCCAGAGAGTAACGTTGCTGTTCCCGCTACTCGCCGAGGGGGGCATCGCATTTTTCGCGGACAGACGCACCTTGGTGATTGGCACACCGGGTGGAACAGCGGTTGTACTGGTAAACCATCCATCATGTGAATCGTTATCGTTACAGGTGGCGCACCGTTGCTCGTCGTAACTGTTGTAGCCGCCGGGAGCGCCGTTGACGCCTCCGGTTCCGTATTCGACTATATAGTCCTCGGGTTTCCCCGGGCCCTCGGTGCTCACGCGATGCGCGATGCCGGGTGGAAGGTCATCGCGGTCAGTGACCACCTGGGTTTTAGTGTCCACCTTCTCACATAGTTTAAAATTGGAGAGGGGGACAATGCCCGAGTTGACGAATGCGGTTCTTGAAGCGAAGCGCTGAGTGGCTAAAACATAACCGTCCCCGCTCTGATAGGCGGTCTGCCCCAGTACCGGACTCTGTGTCCATATGTTTGCGGTGTACACTTTGCAGAAATAGCCGTCTCCCGCGACAAGTGTGTGAGTCCATGTGTTGTTGGCGGTCGGTTCGGTGCCTGCAAGGTAGTTGGACTGGCCGCTCGCGCTCTCCGGGTCGAAATTGGCATATCTGTTGGTGACGGTGAGCTCATTGCCAGCATCTACAATGTCAGAGAGCGGCACCCACAGCGCTATATCGCCGGAAAAAACGTACCTGTCTGTGGCGGGAATGGCGCCTTGAGTGGATTGAGTGGGTACATGGTTGGCGCTCGTGTCGCATCCGCTTATACGGATGGTGATGGGGGTTCCGGGTCCCCCGGGCTGCTCACATCTTATAGTGCCGGAGTCTGTGACACTTCTCTCGGGGGTTGCCGAAGGGATTATCCCTATCCTACCAGGCGGCATATACCAGACCTTGGAGCGTCCCGCGGGATCGTAATTTATCTGTGCGGGAGGCTTGCCGTCAAAATCGTAGAGCTGCGCATTGGGGGCATGGTCGCTCACATCGTCCGTAAAAACGATATCGCCCAGCACCTCTTCGCTTCCCTTGGCCGCCCGCGAGAAGATGGCAAGCATGTAGCGCAACATCGCCCCCGGATTGCCGTCGGGATCGGGGGCGGCGCTTTGGCCTACCCAGAATTGTTTGGAGATATCGAGTTTCGGCGCTGCCGACACGATATTTATGACGGGGTTGGAGGTGACGGAAGAGACGCCGTCCGCGCTCACGGTCGCCGAAACGGTGAAGCTTTCATTGTTGTGCGCGTTGCCGCGCACGCGCGCGGGAGGATAGATGCTCGTGGTCGTCCCCGTCATGATCGTGCCGAGGTTGCACGTGAGCGTCTGGCCGTCACTCGAAATGCCTGAACCCTGCCCCGTGCACTGCGAGGGAAGCTCCTTCCAGTCAAGTATCTCTGTAGAGCCTCGCATGGGGATCGTGCTCACGATGGTGACGTTGTGCACCGGCACCTGTGGATCGCAGCCGCTCGTGCAGTTTGCGCTGCAATCGATGCGATAGGTGATGGTGTCAAGCGTCCGGACATAGTTGTCAGCGGCGCTGCAATCGTCACCCGGGGTGTTCGTGGGGCACTTGCCTTCAATATTAAAAGGCGCGGTCCCCGTCGCATGATTGCCCATGGCAATGTCCAGTTCAATCTCACCAAGGCGCGGCAGGGCGAGGCTGAAGAAGAGCGCGCATGCGCCTATGGAGATCAACACTAAAGGTATAATCCGGTCGCGTTTCCCGTTCCCGTTCTTCATCGCTCACTCTCCTTTCTAGTATACCATCAAAAATGGAAGATGTCAAGGGGGCGAGTTGCCTCATAATAAAAGTACTCCAAATGGATTCGTTGATTCAAAAGTAAAAGGTACTCGAAAATGATCATACAAAACTCCTAACAAACTGGTATATAGCTTGTTAGGAGGCAACGGAAATGCTGGAGTTAGACATGAGGATGCGTAACGTCTTGGTAGACAGGCTGTTGGATCGTTACAGAAAAAGCGGTAAAAAAGGCAAAGGGAAGCTCCTTGATGAGTTTGTTGCGCTGACCGG
>JAPLCW010000138.1 GCA_026392015.1 Candidatus Auribacterota bacterium
TTCTCCAGATAGCCGTACAATGTATTTTTTCACTGACCTCCTCCAGATTTGTGTTTCTACCACCTTTACAGATAAGTTTTACACAAAATCCGGAGAAAGTCGAACTTATAACCCAATAATATTTTGATGACATGACACTAGGCTGGATTATTCATTAGAAGCATAAAAGAGCAATTTAAATGGATCAAAGTAAGCAACCGCGGATTTCGCGGATTGGGCGGATTGCAAACAAGAATCCGCGTAATCAGCGTAATCCGCGGTGAAGACATTAAAAGTTGATGAATAGATCAGGCTAGGCTGTCTCCCTGATTCTCCAATAGGACGCCATGGTCAACTACTACGAGATTCTCGAAATACGCGCCGATTCGACCCGGGAGGATGTGAAGGCCGCCTTCAGGAGTCTGGCGAAGAAATATCACCCGGATTTTCATCCGGAGCGGAGCAAGTGGGCTCACGACCGGATGCATGAAATCCTGAGGGCGTATGAGGTCCTCATCGACGATGAGAAGAGGGTTGTCTACGATCGGACACTTTCACACCTGGAGTCCCTCCGGCGCCCCTCCTGCCGGGAAAACCTCAAGAGGAAGGCCTCCGAACCCGCGGCGTGCTGCCGGTTAATTTTCCTAGATCTCCTCGAGGGACGCGGAGCGGAGGGAGTGGCGCTCTATGAGCGGCTCAGCTCCTCGAATCCGCAATTCCAAATCAAGGATTATATGAAGATAGGCGATCGTCTCGACTGTGAGTTTCTCCTCGCGGAAGAGTACGAGCGGCAGAAGAAGAATGAAATTGCCTTCGAAATGTATGGCCGTATTTACACCGAAGATCAGAGGTATAATTACTTCGGTCATTTCAGGGAAGAGATCTTGCTGCGCATGCGCAACCTGATACTTCTCTTTCTCGAGACGAAGGGCAGCCTCCCGCTTGCCCTCCGCAGCTTCTCCCAGTACCTGCGCGATGGACTGCGCCGGCAGGAGAGGGCATTCATTTACAAGAAGATGGCGGAGAGTTTTCTTCGGGCAGGAGAGGAGCGGCTTGCCCGCCTCACCTTCCTCATCGCGCTCCAGCTTCACCCGAAGCTGGGCGGAATAAAGAAGCTCTCCTTGAAACTCAGAATGCAGAGGCGGTGTTTGAAATAGGTGGGAAAATTCGGTAGTGGCTCAAATTGGGTGACGTTGATTTGTAGGGGTTCGATTTATCGAACCCGGGCGCGATAAAACTTGTCCTGAGCTTGCCGAAGGATCGCGCTCCTACAAGATAGGATAATTGTACCCTACACGTAATTAAATCACTGCCGAAAATTCCAGGGGCTCCTGGTTAGTTCAACAATTAGGTAGTGTGTCCCGGATGCTACTCATCCTTCGCGGAGTAGCCGTACCTGATCGCGCGGATGTTCTGATCGAGAAATTTCGCGGGGAGAGTCTTCGCAAAATCCACCTTTTCGATGTCTATGCCGAGATGGTGGAGTAGTCTCCCCATGGCGACCATGTTGATGAAGAGAGGACTGCCGAACTCCTCGAGCGCTATCTTCTTGAAGGAAACCTCATCGATCTCCTCTTCCTCCGCGCGGTACTCATCGGAGAGCAGTTTCGCCACCTCCCTGTCGCGGATGATCTTCCGCGCCTTTACCAGCTCGGACTTCTTCGCGGGTGCGAGCTGGAGGAGGAGGTCGGCCTCATCGATAAACGGCGTCGCGACAGGCTCCTCGGAGAAGGTGAGGTCGGCGCGCACAACCCCCGCGCGCACGGTGGTAGGGTAGATCACACTGAGTGCGACGTGCTTCCCGAGGGAGGCAAGGATGGCGGCGAGGGCGTGGGACATCACCTTGATGCCCTGCCCCGCGGAGCCGATCAGCACGATTCTGCGGACCGACTCCTCAGGTGTGGGCGGGCGGAGAGTCTTCACCATCGGCCGCAATGCAAAGCCGAAGATATCTTCCAGGATAACATCACCCGCGGTGAAGCCCTGGTGTTTGTAGAATTGGATAATCTCCTGCGCGTCGGCGAATAGGTAGACGAGCACCTTGTAGCAGCGGCGCCTTGCGAACTCCTCCATGGCGGCGAAATGGAGCGAATAGCCGAACCCCTGATCGCGGTAGTGAGGGTGCGTTCGCAGCCAGTGGATCGTCCCGACGCCGTTCATCGAGCTGCCGATGAGAAAACCGGTGATCACCGCGCCCTCCTCGCTCACGAGCATGATCGCATGGGGATCATGAAGCATCTGTGTGAGGGCTGCCTTGGTGTAGCGGCGGCAATAGCTCTCGCGCAACTCCGGCGGCACCACGTGCACCATCTCGTCGCAGGCCATCGTGAAGAGGGAACTCACCGCGGCAGTATCGTCGGCGGTCATCTCCCTGACGGGGCGCTTCAATATTTTTTCTTGCCGTTTAGGCATTTTGGAAATTTTCCCCATCATACGGCGGAGCGTTTGTTTGCCGAATGACAGTTTTGGGTTTTTCGCCGGTCATCATTAATTTTTTCATTACTCGTCTTTTATTCTTTCTCTGTGATTACGCACTATTGGGATTTTGGATTTGGGATTTGGGATTTTCGCTTGTGATCCCTATCTCATCATGCGCAAGCCTGTCCACGACTCCCTTGACCGGCTTGTAGTGCTGTTTGAAGTGCATGAGCATCTCGTACGCGTTCCGATAGCCGAGGCGGCGGCCGTAGTTCACCGGGCACTGCGAGCGCACATCCACCATGGCAAACCCCCTGTGCTCCATGGCGGCGCGGATCGCCTTTTTCAGGAGGGGGAGGTGGAAGGTGGTCGCGCGCGCGTAGAAGCTGTTGTGCGCCTTGATGAGGGCCTGGCAGTCCACGGGGCGGTCGGTATTCCCCTCGGGGCTTGTGAGTGTCTTGACGCCGAGCGCGGTGGTGGGCGATTTCTGGCCGCCGGTCATCCCGTAAATCTGGTTGTCGATACAGATGACTTTTATGTCGGTGTCGCGCCTGGAGGCATGGATGAGGTGGTTGAGGCCGATTCCGAGGAGATCGCCATCCCCGCTTATGATCACGACGTTGAGCTCGGGCCGGACAATTTTTATCCCCTCGGCGATCGGGACCGCCCTGCCGTGCAATCCGTGGACGCTCTCGAGCGTGAAGTAACCGGGCGCGCGCGCGGCACACCCGATGCCGGAGACGAGCACCGTGTTTTTTTCGTCGCAATGGAGTTCCTCAAACACCTCTGCCATTGACGTGATGACGAGGCCGTCGCCGCACCCCGGGCACCAGTAGGTGGGGAGACGCTCCGGCCTCAGGTAGTTCCGGACAGACATTTCTTGATTCTCTCCTTGATGTATTCCAGGTTGATGGCTCCCCCGAGCAATGGAATGAACCCCACGGGGCGGTGGAGCAGAGCCTCGACAAGAAGCGTGTACTGCCCCGCGTTCATCTCCATGACTATCACTGTTTTGTAACGGCGCGCAATTTCCTTCAAATCCTCGATCATGGGGAAAATGCGCACGGGGCGGAATATCGAAAAATGGTCTTTGAAATGGTAGGCAGCGCGAGATACCGCTCCGAATGCGATGAGGAGCGTGTGCGATCCTTTCACCGGAAGGTACTCATAGCGAACGTAGCGGCGGGCGACATCGGCGGTCTTCTTTGCTAGGCCGGCGATAAGTTCCTGGTGCGCCGACGGCGCGGTCGCCTTCGGGTAGCTTCCCGTGTGCGTGAGGCTCGTGAAGTGGCGATTGCCGTGCCCGAGGGGCTTGAGGCTTCTTTCCTTGATCGTGACATCCTCGAGCTCGGCGGTCTCGGAGAGATGCCCGATAATGCCGTCGCTCAGGAGGATGACGGGGGAGAGCGATTCCTCGGCAGCGTTCATTGCCTCCATGGTGTAGCGATAGAGCTCGGAGACGGAGTTCGGATAGAATACGATGGAGAAGTAGTCGCCGTGGCTGCCGTAGCGGCACTGGAGGAGATCCCCCTGCGAGCCGAATGTGGGCATCCCCGTGCTCGGCCCGACACGCTGGACGTTCACCACGACGAGCGGGGCCTCCACCATGTGCGCGAGCCCGATCCCCTCCTGCATCAGGGAAAATCCCGGCCCCGAGGTCGCGGTCATTGCCTTCGCCCCCGCGAGCGATGCGCCCACGCAGGCGTTGATGGATGCGATCTCGTCCTCCATCTGGAGAACCTTGACCTCGGGGAACTCCACGAGCTTGTGCAGGATTTCGGAGGCGGGAGTGATCGGGTAGCCGGCGAAGAATCTCAACCCCGCCTTCACTGCCCCGAGCGCGACCGCGTCGTTCCCCTGGAGAATCAGTTTGTGTGTCATTGTGCTATGCTTACATTAACCGCCTATTTTTAATCCGCTTCAATCCGTCCAAATTGAGGTTATAACGTTTTAGCTGTTTTTAACCGCGGATTGGGCTGATTATGCGGATTCTTAAAATAACCGGGAGTTAAATTCTGAAAACACAATGCTATCTATTGTATCTTCTCCTTTTGCTATTGATTACTTAATTATTGGTCTTAGATCACGTCCCCCCTTGAGGGGGAGGTTGGGGTGGGGGGTGTTAGCCCCCATAAATGAAATCTTACCCTCTCTTAACTTTTCACCATGGTTAAATCCGCCTAATCCGCGGTTAAGACTTTTCATTTTTCTTCTACGCGTATCCCCCAATCAGGGCAATACCTCACGCACAACATGCAGCCGCTGCACTCCCCTTCGAAAACCAGCTCGCCGTCTTTGAACGAGAGATTTTTCTTCGGGCAAAAATTGACGCAGAGGCTGCACTGCTTGCAAAGTTTTCTGTCTATTGTCACGCGGAACTGTTTTTTCATAGTGAAAGGGATTATAGTAGTAGCGAGGGGCGGGACTGTCAACAGAATTGAACGATTCTTCGCGATGGACAGTTTTGCGGGATGCGCAAAGACATTCCCTCTCACCTTGAGAGGAGCTTGTCCTGTCGAAGACCCTGAGCGAAGCCGAAGGGACCTTGCCGAGGGGAGGGTCAGGGTTGGGGTGTACTAATCTTGTGAGATTGAGGTTATTACCTCCGATTCATAATCAGCCATAAATAATCCGTTACTTACTAAACGCAATTAATCTTGCGATTAGTGCCACTATATGAAATCATGGTTTCGTATGGTCAGGCGAGGATACTGGATAAACCGGATTGAAAAGGCATGGCAATCCCGGCCGATTGTCTGGTTGGCGGGCGTGCGGCGCGTAGGGAAAACTGTGCTCTGTCGCCTGCTCAACAGAGTGGAGTACTTCGACTGTGAGCTCCCTCGGGTGCGTCAACAAATGTCGGATCCAGAGGGCTTCCTTGACGGCTTGCGCGGTAAGCGCGTGGTCTTGGATGAAATACACAGACTGAACAATCCTTCGGAACTTCTTAAAATAGCTGCCGACCACTATGCGAACATTCGAATTATCGCCACTGGCTCATCCAGCCTCGGCGCATCATCCAAGTTCGGGGACACATTAACCGGACGGAAGACCGATGTCTGGTTAACCCCAATGATCTTCTCAGACTTGCACGACTTCAAGAACATGGATTTGCCGCACCGAATGCTCCGCGGGGGGCTGCCACCCTTTTTTCTTTCGGATAGGATTTCGGAAACGGCATTCCAAGACTGGATGGATGCCTATTGGGCCAAAGATATACAGGAGTTGTTTCGCCTCGAACGCAGGTTTTCTTTCCAGAAATTCGTAGAGCTTGTGCTGGCGCAAAGCGGCGGCATCTTTGAGGCGACTCGCTACGCCGCGCCTTGTGAGGTAAGCCGCCCGACAATCACGAACTATCTCTCCGTGCTCGAAGCGACGTATGTGGTGCATGTCCTTCGACCCTTTAGCAGGCGTCAGTCTTCGGAGATCATCTCCGCGCCTAAAGTGTATGCTTTTGACACGGGTTTTGTCTGCGCGTATCGGGGATGGGACAAATTCAGAAATGAGGACCTTGGATATTTGTGGGAACATCTGATATTGAATGAGATTCAGAGCCGCATCGGGCGCTACAGTGTTGGGTACTGGCGTGACAAACGGGGCCATGAGGTGGATTTTGTTTTAGGACGCCATAGGAGCGCCCCTATTGCTGTCGAATGTAAGTGGCAGGCTTGCCAGTTTGATGACGCGGGTATTCAATCATTTCGGAAGCGTTATCCCAAAGGCATAAATTTGCTGGTTGCGCACGATGTTTCGCGCACGTTCAAAAGGCGCTATGGCGGTCTGGAAGTGACCTTTTGCGCCCTTCCTGCGCTCATTGATCTGCTTATACAGCACTACAGAGTCGAAGGGAAAACAGCCTCAGGCCTTGCCAGTGAGTAATCGCGGCCTAAACCCGGAGGTTTTATGAGTCCATCAAAAGAGAGCAAGGGGAAAGAGCGCAAGCGAACCATTATTCTTTCTGATCCTCATCCCATATTCCGGAATGGGCTCAGGGCTATCATCGAACAGAAGACGCCGCACCGGGTCGTCGCCGAGGCGGGAGACGGGAAGGAGTCCATCGAGCTCGTCCAGAAGCACAGGCCGGACATGATGATCATGGCCATAGACATGCCCGTGCTGAATGGTCTGGAGGTGAGCAAGCATGTATTGAGGCGTCGCCCTGATATGAAGATTATGGTGCTGTCGATTCACGGAGACAGACATACAGTGTCACAGGCCATACGCAACGGAGTGTCGGGTTATCTTCTCAAGGATGATGGTGCGCATGTGTTGCTGGATGCGATGGAAAAAATATTCAATGGCCAGCGATATATCAGCTCTTCGCTCGCTGACGTGGTTGCAGAAATTATCATATCCATGGATATCCCTGTCATTCGAGATTATGGGTTGGAAAAGCTCTCCCTGCGCGAGATTCAGATCTTGAGCATGTCCGCGTGCCGGGTGACGAAGAGCGAAATCGCGAAGAGGCTCAATATCAGTCCCGGCACCGTGAAAACGCATAGAGCAAACATAAAGACAAAGCTGAAGCTCAAGGACTGGTCCGAAATCGGAAAGACGACCCTCGAGCACTTTCTCCACCCGATTCCCTAAACAGTCACGCTGATGGACTGTCATTCATTTACTCCTTGAGTAGTCACGCCGACACGCCGCTTATGAGATAATCGATCCGGCGAGGGGGCGAGCCGGAGAGCCGGCGATTATAACGTTTCGATTCGCCGACACACCCTGCGTCCTCATGCCGTCATTTCTTTTCTCCTTGAGCAGTTACGCCGACACGCCCATACGCCCCACGCCGATACGATCTTCTCTCCCCCCCCCGGGGTGAGAGCTCAACCAACTCAATTTCTGAATTTTGCATGGCCTCTAATAAAATTATCGATAGTAATTCATTGCAAGCTAAACAATTACAAATAATCCCTCCATCTCGGCTGTAGTAATATTATGAATTGGCGACCAATCATCCTCCAATTTCACCCTCCTTTTTACACCCCAAAAATGTACCCCCCAGCTCTGACGAATAAGATTTCTTCTCACCTAAGAAACCATGGCTTATAGGCCTCTAATCCTGTTTTTTGCCATGTTGAATAAGCCACGAAAATATTTTTCTTCCCACTGCATTATTTATTGCATTATAATGAATAGGTA
>JAPLCW010000053.1 GCA_026392015.1 Candidatus Auribacterota bacterium
TGTGACCACCGGCGTGAAAGTTCCTGATTTCACCGGTTTGCAGATGTACCTAAAACTTGGCACGCGGCTTGCCGTAAATGGCCTGCAATTGCATTCTACATGTCTTTATGAACGCACTATGATCGCTTTCGGTCCAAGATGTCCCTCCGGTGACTTGAATAAACAAGAAGAAGACGAAGAAAAGGGAACTTTCAAACCGATGGAATAAGATACATTTCAAAGTGGTGTTGACAGACGTGTCACTCCTTGACGACGATGGGACAGTTATGGGGTGCTTCTACCCCCCACCCTGACCCTTCCTTCGGCAAGCTCAGGACAGGCTCCCCTCAAGGGGGGAGGGGAATAAGGTTTAATTGCACCCCGAAGCTTAGCCTGGATTATTCACCAACTATTAATGTTTTAACCGCGGATTACGCTGATTACGCGGATTTGCATTGTGTAATCCGCCTAATCCGCAGAATCCGCGGTTGCATATGTCAGGCTGTTTAAATTGCTCTTTTATTCGTCCGCCAGGAGCCGTAATAAATGGGCTTCTGGACCCGGAAACCCGCCCTTTCGAATAGATCAATTATGAATTTTTCATCGTAGCCTACGCACGCTTCGGGGGTAGCGGCATCGGTCGTATAATAGCCTGAGACCTGGTGATTAAAACGCAATCCTCCGCCGGCGGCGCCATTTTTGTTCGGACCGATGTTCACAAGAAAAAATGTGCTGAAACATCTTCCGCCCTTTTTCACCACGCGGGCGATCTCCGCGAGATAGTGCGCCACGTCGGCAGGGAGCATATGGGTGAACACGGAGGTGAGGAAGACCAGATCGAAACTCCCATCGGGATAAGGGAACGTGTATTCGGATGCCTTCCCCTCCCCCCCTGCGTTGTAAAACTTATTATAGATATCCGCGTAGCGGAAAGAGAAATTCGGGAATCGTGAGGAGATATGTCTTTGACACCATTTGACCCAGCTCGGATCAATGTCAAAACCGTGGTAGGAACCACCCTTCCCAATACATTTTGTCAATGCAACCGCCATCCGTCCCGTCCCGCAACCGACCTCCAGCACTTTGCTGTCGGGGGTGAGGCCTGCGAGCTCTTTTAAATGGCCGAGAAACTCCTCCCCTATTCCCAGATAGCCCGCCCGATCACTATCGCCCGTGAGAAAATAGAGCCTCCTGGGCGGTATCAGGTCATGTTTCTTGCCGCGAATCAGATCGAGCATGTCCTCCGCAGAATAGTAAAGCCATCTCAACGTCAGTCCGCAGCGACTGCCGCGTAATTTAGCGCCCATGCCTTTCATTATGCCTTTCCACCGCCATCCTTCCTCACCTTGTAATAGGTCGGCTTCGGTAGGGTAACGCACCCCCCACCCTCACCCTTCCTTCGACAAGCTCAGGACAGGCTCCCCTCAAGGGGGGAGGGGATATGATTTCAGACCCCTCCAATGCAGTGCGTCTAACACTTTTTTACATATATACTCTCGATCCCGTGCGGGAATCCAGAAAAGCGATTATACGGCCTTGATCCCCGCTCGAGTTTACACTGAGTGCAGTCGAAGTGCGGGGATGACAAAAGTAAAGAGACTTATGACTCACTACACTAGACTGACCCACTATTTCATCTTCAGTTTAAGTTTTTCCATCAGCGCCACGACCACCCGTCTCCTGAAGAATGAAAAACCGATTAGATACCGCCCCGGACGGGAGAGTAATATATAAAAGAGGAAGCGGCGGAGACGAGGTATATCCGCGGCAAAATAGGTCGCTGCGTTCATGGCTGCACGCGTCCTCTCCTGCATCGTGAAACTCTTTTCGAAACCGTAGTCGGGGTGCGGCCGCCCGCGTCGTTTCGCCCTTGCGATGTTATGGAACGCCCGCAGGCGCTTCATAGTCGCCATCGGCTCGTGGCTCGTCATCATGAGCTCCCTATCAAAAGGATCGAGCACGATGGCTCCGGCATCGCGCGCCTCTTCAAGCATCTTCAGACCGCGCTCGGTACGGGCGATTACAAGATTATGCCCCTCCCGAAGCCTGTCCGACGCCTGCCATCCCTTTATCCATGCATCGCCCACCGAGATATCCGCAAACTCCGAGAGGGCATCGATGCACATCCGGCAGCGCGGAGGGGAATAAAACTTAAAAAAGAAGGTGAGCACCTCCTTTGCATTCGGCCTGTACTTTCCTGGCGGAAGCTGAGGATAAGGAAGATAGACTTCCTGACCGCTCCGGGTGACGGCCCTCACATATCCGGGGAGCTTGCCGAAACGATAGCAGACCTCTCCCAGCATCCTCTCGTCAATCCGGTAGATGCTCATCATATCCTTGATCGCCTGGTGTTCGAGACACGAGTGACAGAAAAGGCCGATCACGAGCGCAATCCTGTCTCCGATCGATTTGTTCGTCTCCTCCATCTTCCGCAGGCCGTGCACCTGACAGGGAATGCCCGTGAACACAAAAGGGCCGCGTTCGTTGCGGATTTCGCTAAACAGATGGTTCATCGAGCATGCGGGATATTTCGAATATGCGCCGCGGAGAATTTCCTCGGGCTTTCTCGCGATGACAGCTCGCGGCTTCCAGGGATGTCCGGGGTCGGATATCACAGTGAACGCGCCGCTGACCCTGCCCGTTTCGAGCATCCAGAGCGGAAGGCGCGTGGAAATGCCGCCCGATGTGGAATTCCTCCTTATAGCCGGATCAGCCGAGTACGCAAGGAATGCCTTGAGAAAGATGCCGCGGGTGTCCTCCGCGCGTACCTCGCGCCCGAAGATTCTCCGCGAAAACCCGGGGAAGGAAAAGCTGATGCCGGGGCATACGCGCACGCAGAGGCCGCAGTCGGTGCACTCCCCCACCCCTTTTTCCCCTCGAGGATAATAATCATCATCGAGCCCGATGACTCCCTTCGGGCAGATTCCCGCGCAACTGCCGCACCGATGACACAATCGTTGCGCGACTATTTCCTCAATACAATTTATCGATTTTTTATTTTGTTGCATGACACACTTATGAATATCCGTCACTGCCTGGCCTTGATTATTCGCGCGTCGATGATTGATTGTTTTGTATCCTTTTTTAACCGCGAATGTAGATGCCCACGGGCAAGCCCGTGGCACTTGTAATTCTCACGCTTCGCGTGACTTAAATTTTACCATCGTGCATATGTCATCCCCGCGAAAGCGGGGATCCAGTTCTGTTACCTGCTGTTGTTGTTCTAGATTCCCGCTTTCGCGGGAATGACAATCGAAAGAGCAAAATTTAAGATTTCCCATTCATCCATGGGCAAGCCCGTGGAATTCTGCCCTACCCACACAAAGTGGAAGAGAACCTAAATTATGACACTCCCCCTTTCGAACAGGAAGCATAAATGTGGGGGGGGGCGTAATGCATCACTTAGGGGTGGTACATTGCTGAATATGTCATTCCTGCCCCCGTTTTTACGAGGGTAAACTCCAGCAGGAATCCATGTTTCATACTGTATCCCCGCTTCCGCGGGGATGACAAGTAAAAGGGATACCACCCCTAAGTGACCCATTACGTTATTAATTGTTTTAGCATTGCTGCAATTCTTATAGTACTATAAACAAACACGGGTTGGCGTTGAAGATA
>JAPLCW010000185.1 GCA_026392015.1 Candidatus Auribacterota bacterium
TACTACCTATTTCAATCTGAGACATCACCGGGCGGGACACTTGTATCAGGGGAGGTTCAAGGCGATCGTTGTGGAAGCGGATGAGTATTTGAAGGAATTGAGCCGGTATCTGCATCTCAATCCGGTGCGGCTCAAGAGGTACAATGAATTGACGGTGGAAGATAAGGCCGGGATACTCAAAGAATATGGATGGAGCAGTCTGCCGGGGTACCTGGGGATAACGAAGCAGGATGAATTAGTGACATACGGAACGGTATTAGGGTGCATGGGAGGAAATACCAGGGAGGGAAAGAAGCGATGGTGAATGACAAGAGACTCGCTCAACGGGTGGAGAAGATTTTTAAAAGCACTCAGTTAATAGTAGAGGTCTGACCCTGATGCTGCTGATGCTGTCCAGCAACCGAGCACGGGTCCCGGCCCGACGATGAAGACATTGAGGGAGATTTACGACGACATCAAGGCGAAGTTAGACCAGTGCGGAGCGACCGCCGCCGATGTAAAAACGGGCAAAACCTTTTTCTGCACGCAGGCGGGAAGCTGGGGAGTGCAGACAGGGACAGTAGAATAAATTTTGGCTCTCTTCCATTTTGTGTGGGTGACTTTGGCTATCCCTCCCCCTTCACAGGGTGGGGGGGATGTTATTTGCACCCATGCAGAATGGAAGAGAACCTAAGTTTTTTACCCATCGCCGGAGACGAGAGAACGTCATTCATTTTGACAGTGTGACCCCATCACGCCCATTTGTGGTAGCATAGCCAATTATCCATGAGGAGGAGAAGTGGGATCACGTCTGTCTTTTCTTGATCTGGCGGTGCTCGCGGTCTACATGGTCGGGGTGGTGGCCTATGGCTGCTATTTTCTCAAGAGGAGCCGCGACACCGACGGCTTCGTGAAAGCCGGGGGCTCGCTTCCGGGGTGGCTGGTCGGCCTCTCGATCTTCGGCACCTACGTGAGCAGCATAAGCTTCCTCGCGCTGCCGGGGAAGGCGTTCTCCGGAAACTGGAACCCCTTCGTCTTCAGCCTCGCGCTTCCGCTCGCCGCATGGGTCAGCGCGCGCTACTTTGTGCCTTTTTACCGTTCGCGAGGAGAGATATCCGCTTATCAGCACCTCGAGGCGCGCTTCGGCCTCTGGGCGCGCACCTACGCGATGGTCTGTTATCTTCTTACACAGATGGCGCGCATGGGATCGATCATGTATCTCCTCGCGCTCCCTCTCCACCAGCTCCTTGGATGGGACATCCGGCTCATCATACTGATCACCGGAGGTCTCGTCACTCTCTACACGCTCGTGGGGGGCATTGCGGGTGTTATCTACACGGATGCGGTGCAGAGCATCATCCTGATCGCCGGGGCGCTGACCTGCGTGATCGTCATACCGTTCGCCATACCCGGGGGGCCGTCGCGCATGTTCCATATCGCAATGTCGCATCATAAGTTCAGTCTGGGCGGCTTCGGTCCGAGCTTTGTCGAATCGACATTCTGGGTGGTGCTCTTCTATGGGCTCGTCATGAATTTTCAGAATTTCGGAATCGACCAGAGCTATGTCCAGCGCTATCTCGCCGCGAAATCGGAGCGCGCCGCGAATAGGTCGGTGTGGCTTAGCGCGCTGCTTTACATCCCCGTGTCGGCGTTCTTCTTCTTTATCGGCACTTCGCTCTTCTCCTACTACACCGCACAGCCGGATCTCCTCCCTGCGGCTCTCAGGGCGGAGGTGAGCGCAGGGAAGGGAGACGGGGTGTTCCCCTACTTCATCGTGAACGCGTTGCCGGCGGGCCTGCCGGGGCTGCTGATCGCAGCCATCTTCGCGGCTGCCATGAGCACGATCAGCTCGAGCCTCAACTGCTCGGCGACGCTGACTCTCTTTGATATCTACATTCGCTTCATCCGGAAGGAGGCCGGGGAGCGTGAGTCGATGTGGGTGCTCTACCTGAGTACCCTTGTCTGGGGAGTTGTGGGAACCGGCGTCGCTTTGGCGATGATCCATATAAAGAGTGCACTTGATACCTGGTGGACGCTCTCGGGAATCTTCGGAGGAGGGATGCTCGGTTTGTTCCTGATGGGCCGCCTCGGGCGGCGAGTGACAAGCGGGATTGCGCTGGTGGCGGTGGTTGGGGGAGTTATCGCGATCAGCTGGATGACCCTTTCGCCGCTTGCGCCAGGCTCTGCCTTCCTGCCTCAGTACCGGCTCAATGTCTTTCTCATTCCGGTATTCGGAACGCTCGCAATCATGATGCTTGGTTTCCTGCTGGCGGCGGCAATCGGAGGGAGACGGAAAATAGATAAACCACGGACGAACACGTCGCGGGTCAAATGCCGCAGCTAAATCTAATCACTGAAGACGCTGAACCCCCTGAAATATACTAAAGTAGATCACACAGATTAATGACTAAAACCGCGGATTTTGCGGATTAGAAAACAGAAATCCGCGTAATCCGCGGTTAATACGTTATTTCGTTATATGCTCCCGATATGATGCCAATTCCAATTTGGTGTATATATCAGGTGAGTAGTGCGGATAAAACGAGATACTATTCTATTCCATGCGAATCCGTTGTTGGGTAACTAATCCCCCCTGTTGCAGATCAGCATATTGTCCGGATCATCCTCAAACGTTTCCGCGGGTATGATGTGGAGGAGGTTTTCAAAGGACGGATCGAGGGCGAGGGGGATGAAGTTCCCCTCTTCCATGATGACGAATGTCATCGCCGGTCCGCGGAGCACCTCATGCACCTGCTCCGGCAGGTCCAACTCCCTGACGGTGCGGTTTCCGTAGAAGTTGACGCAGCCTCTGATATTATCCGAAGGCCTGTAGAGATAGAGCGGGTCGGTTCCCGCGATGCGCCACGTCTCTTGCGCAAGCGCCATGAAGCATTTCTTTTTAAAGCGCGCATAGAGCATGGTGGGTGTGGAGCTGACGATGAGGCCGCATAAATAGATAGCGAGAGCCAGGCACAGGGCTACGGTAAAATCCCTCTTGAAGAGCAAATGGATGAACGCGGATGCGGGGAGGATAGCCAGTGCGATTGCGATAAAAAGGAATGTCCGGGGCGCCATCTGGCCGAAGATCAGGGCGAACATGGCGAACGGAATGACTATCCAGAGCCAGCCGAATCCCCTTCGTGAGTCTCCCCGGCGAAAGAGGGGTGAGCTGTCTATCCAGTACGCGATTATGATCGCCAGGGCAGAGTATGACGGCAGGATATATGTCCTCTCCTTGATTCCGGAAAAAGAGAGCAGAAACATCGGGAGGAATGCCCAAAGGAGCAGGAAGACAGAAAATTCTTTCCCTCTCCTCTCTCCGTTGCCCCGTATTTCGCGAGTGGCGTGCCAGACGGCAAAGGGGAGGGCGATTATCCAGGGGCCGAGAATTTCAGGGAGAACCGTTAGATAAAAATACCATGGCAGCCTGTGCCCGAGATCCGTATGGTAAAAGCGGGCATTGGGCAGTTCGAAATGTACCTGGAGAAAGCGCCCCAGGATATTGTTCACGAAATGCTCGTACAGGTACGGTGTTCCTCCCTCGCGATAGAAGAGATAGAGCCATCCCGCCACGGGAAGGAGGAAGAGGAGAATGGGCAGTGGCGATATCAGTTTTTTCAGCACGTCCCCCCGCCTTTCCATAATGCAAAAGGGAACAATAATCGCGCCGATGGTGAATACGGCGACGAATCCCTTGGTGAGAAAGGCTGCGGCGGAGAAGAGCGCAAAGAGAGAGTAGAATGTCCTCCCCCGGGCAGCTCCGCGCTCCCACAGTAATGCGCGGGCGATGCAGGCAAGCGCGCATGTGCACAACGCTCCGACGGCGATATCGAGCAGGACAACGTGGCTGTATCTCCAGAATCGCGGCATCGTCAGCAGGATGAACGTTGCGAGCCAGGCGGCGTTCACGCCTCGCCCGCGGCGGACGAGCGTAAACGTAGCCGCGAGCATGAGGCATCCGAAAAGCATGGAAACCGACCTCGCAACCGTCGGAGTGATCAGGCCGGTGAGAGCGTAGGCGGATGCCACGATATTATAGTAGAGCGGCGGCTTCTCAAGGAACGGAAGGCCGCAGAGGTGCGGGGTCACCCAGTGCCCCTCAGTGAGGGTTTCCCTCGCGATCTCGGCCTCTCTCGGCTCGTCGGGGCCGAACAGGCAGTCGTAGTGGAGCCCGGTGATCATCGCCGCGGCGATAATGAGTAATAGGAATGGAGAATTGAGCGTACGCATAGGGAACGGATCAGATTATACACAATTGCCGCTGGATATGTCGAAATATAGCAACTGCTCAGGAGCCAGAATTCAGGAGTCAGGAGCCAGGAGTTGGAATGAGGACGCCCGAGGCGACATTATTGCTCAGAAGCCAGAATTCAGAAGTCAGAATACAGAATTAAGGGTTAATGCAGTTACTGGAAGAGGTCAGCAAGCTACTGGAAGCTTATTCGCGATCCATTCTGGATTCTGGCTCCTGACTACCTGAGTAGTTACGAAATATACAGGGTGTTTGAATGGTGCTACAATCATCGCTTATGCAACATGGCGAGGAGAGTATCGGCTCCCGGATTTCATGGACAGGCTTCTGCTTCTGCCTGTGCGCGCTCTTTATTGTGCGAGGGCTCATGCTCCTCTGCATCTACCCGCCGCTCGAAGGCTTTGATGAACACCAGCACATCGCATATCTCGCATACGCGAATGAGAACCGGGACGCCCCGCACTACGGCGTCTCAAGGATGCCGAAATCGCTCTACAGCGACTTCGCGCAAAACCCGAATCCCGTCTACGGCTGTGAGCAGCTCGCCGCGATCGGCGCACTCCCGTACAGCCGGTTCTGGGCGGAGCCGAAAAACGTTCGTTACGATGCGGACATCATGCTCTATTCCGCGTTCTATCATCCCCTCTATTACAGGACGATCGGGCCGCTGTACGGTTTTTCCCGGAGCAGGATCGATTTCCGGTTCGCGGTCTACGCCATCCGCATGCTCAATATTTTCCTCGCGGGCTTTTCGATACTGTTCTTCACGCTCCCTTTTCGCGCCCTTTTTGATTCGGAGCGGTTTTCCAAGCTCACCGCGTTGGCCTCAAGCCTCGTGCCCATCTATCTCGTCTACGTGGCGAGGGTGGGAAGCGACGCGGCTGCGCTCCTAATCTGCTCGCTGATCTTCTTCCTCCTCGCGCGCATGGATGATGGGCACGCGCTCCGTCTCAAGGCGCTGACCATCGGTGTCCTGCTGGGGGTCGGGTCCATGGTGAGGGTGAGCGTCCTCTCGTTTCTGCCTGTCAGTATTCTTTTCTGCGTCTTTCTGCCGTCGGTTCATGGAGTCGGAACCAGGCAGAGGCTTGGGTATGTATCTGTGCTGCTGGTTTCATTTGCCGCCGTCTCCTTTCGCAGTTTTGCATGGGATATGCACACCTACGGAATGATCCTTCCGGGACAGGAATCGCTCGCAATCGCGAGAGAAGGGAAGAGCCTTTTCGGCATCCTTGGCGCCGCGAGATTCTCGCACCTCTGGACGTTTTTTGTGAAAAAGATGATTTTCTCAAACCTCTGGACGAGCGGATGGTCGTTTCTGCCCGTCCCGCGACTGTTCCACTCCATCTTTGCAGCCATCATCCTTGTGTGCGCCGGGGGAGGATCTGCGGGATTGGCGCGTTCGATTTTCCTGCGGCAGAGGGTATGGTCGCCGAATGGGCGTCTTGCGCTGCTGTGCGCACTCACATGGGCCATGGTGTGCGGCGGGGTATATCTCCATGGCCTGAGTTCGCTTGTTGCGTACAGGTCGGTGATTTACTCTCCGTCCTATTATGCAATGCCCGGTTTTCTGCCATTGCTGGGGCTGATGCTCATGATGCTCCAGGGATACGGGAGCACACGGCTGTGGAGGGTGATGGTGGGTATTTTGATCGCAACTTTCGTGATAACGGAATGGTACTGTCTTCTCTTTCTCGCGGCTCCCTACTGGGCTCAGGCGTCCGCTCTTCGGGATATCTATTCGCGGCTCGCGTCGGTTCACCCGGCTTTTCCTGCGCCCCTCTTTTTTCTGCCGCTCGGCGCGGTGTACCTGGCGATTCTCGCGGTTGTTCTCCGGTCCGCGGCCGGGCCCGACTTACGGAACTGATACGCCCGGGTCGGTGACTCCCTCGTCCGGATCGTTCTCTTCGGGAGTATTCCTATCGGAGAGATCGTCCTTCACGCCGAATGTGAATGTCTCCACTTCTTCATATTCACGCGGATCGAGGTTCTGGTCCGAGCGGAAGAGGACGAACTGGTTGACCATGAATGCCGTGCACGAGGGGGGCCATATCTTTTTAGTTATTGCTTCCTTGACGGTTCTGTAATCCACACCGCTGAACGTCCCTATGCTGGTATGCGCGATCCAGTTTTTAGGATTATAATCCCAGCGCCCTTCATCATACTTCGGGTACGCCTTTATAAGCTTCGATCGGATAAAATCGACGAGATCCGAAAGTTCCTCCGACCCGCGGGGATCTTTATCAAGTTTGAAGACGAGGTATCCCTTTTGCCAGACTTCGAATTTCGACTTCTCCATGCTCTCGTGGATATCGAAAGGGGCAACCTTCTCGTTCTCTGCCACGTCCCACATCGCGTCGATTATTTTATTCAGCGTCGCATCATTGTCGTTCGGAAGGCGGCCGATCTGCTGGAGCGTGATGTGGAGCTGGTCTTTGGGATGGGGCTGGATGTGTGGGAGAATCTTCTTGTTTTTCTTCTTGATCAACGTTGCGATGTAACTCTGGCGGTTCGCGATGCTCCCCGCGGTGCTGCCGGTGACCCGCACGGCCAGGAAATAGATGTAATCGGGTGAGATAAGCCGTCCGTCCTGGCCTGATGCAATCCATGGTGCGAACATGGCAGTGCACAGGGCAATGAACACGATTCCGGACCTCTTTCGTATATGCATTGAATTCAATCCATACATACGGTATACAGTCCCGCCGGGCGGGAGACTACATACACGATTGATGTCGATCCCCAATTATTCGATGGTGACCTCCGTGGTATCGGCGGCGAGCGGGCTCGATGATCCCGGTTTCGCCCCGGCCGGCAGCACGGCGATCGTTCCGGACCACACGCCTGTCGGCGTGAGTTCCGTCACGGGGTAGTCGAGGAGCGTTGCGCAGGCGCGCCCGGTCGGGTTTAAGGTTGCGCGGTAGTAGGGTTTCGTTCCCTTCACCACATTCCCGTTGCTGAGAAGGGAGAGCGTTTCCCCCGACGGCGATGTCAGCACCAGGTAGATATCTATCAGGCGGCCTTCAAACGCGGGAATGCAGGCTGAGATAACAAGATGCCCTCCAACGGATACGGCATTGATGCCGAAGTCTAGCACGGTGGGGGAGAGGGTCACATAGTTCGCAGTTTCGGTTACCGCGTTCAGTTGCACCTGCGAACCGGCCCATATGACATATTCACTGAGGCCGACCGGATTATACTTATTCCCCCAATCGTATGTATAGCCGAGCCTCGACCAGGGATGTGCGTTATCGGTCGTATAGGAGACGCTCCGCAGCGCGTTGAACCATGTCTTGTACGTATCGCTGATAACGAGGAAAGGGTTGGCAGGGAAGTCCAATTCGGCTTCATGGTCGGTGATTTCCGGGTCCGGGCAGGGGCGGATGAGGTCGGCCGGGTTCACCCAGAACTCGGCGAAATATGTCTTGTCCGCGTCGGGCGGCAGGCCGATAAGCTGTTTGAGCCTTAGTACCAGATCATTTTGGGCAATCGCGCGATCTGCAACCCACGCCTTGAGCTCATCCGGGGAAGATACCCACGTTTCCCTCATCGTGATGATATCGCCCGGTTTTTTTGTCGGATAGAATCTATTGTCCGCCCATGTCTCCATGAGGACCCGGCTATTATCCGCATTCCATGTGAGATTCTCTTCTCCTGGAATAACGGCGATGAGATCTTTGGAAATCTGAGCCTGGGTCGTGTCCTTGGATGTCTCCGTGAGCGAGTCCAGGTATGCCTGCGGCCAGCCCGCGGGGAATGCCGCGCATTCGCGCGTAAAGAGCGCGATCCCGCTGATCAGAAATATGGACAGAAGCGATACAATGAGATACAGTCTGGAACGGTTCATGTCAGAACCTCCTTTTAATGAAGTTTATTTCCCTATAATTGTCGCCTATAATAAGGGGGGACGCAAGGGGGGCCTGTTTTTTATGAAGCCGGCGATATGCGCATCTTGTAGGGTTATCCTCCTGTTGGTTTTCGCGCCCTTCTCCTCCGAAGCCTGTACGCTCTGGGCGGCGGCGGGCGCCAGGGTTTCAGGCGGGGGGACGCTGATCGCTAAAAACAGGGATAAAAATCCTGCCGAGGTGAACACCCTCGAAATAGTCATTCCAAAGGATTCACCTGAGTTGTATGTGAAACTTGCGAATAGCGGCGAAACTGATAAAGTCTATCGGCTCACGATGGATCCCCGCTTCTGTGCCGGCGCAAAGCAGGGGCCTATTGATCAGAAGCAGGCCGGCATCCGTTGATAGCTTCTGGGATAGTGTTCTATCACCAAGAGGTGTAGCATCCATTATGCAACAGAAATATGATGAACGCAGAGGGGACGGCTTTCGTGCAGGTGTGGACAGGAGGAAGCGCCCCACACCCTTCCTGTCCCGCTATACGTTCGTGGGCAGGCGAAGGAAGCATCGGCGCGCCGCCGATGGTCTGGAGAATTACTACGCCGACAGATTACAGTCGCGCAGCTGGTTATTCTTATGGATTATAGTGGGGCTTTCCACAATCGACTCGATTTTCAGCATCTACCACCTGTCAAGAGGCTACGTCGAGGCGAATCCGTTACTCAGGCTCTCCTTGTTTTTCGGGACGAAGTCGTTCATACTGATGAAATATCTCCTCACCCTCGCCGGAGTATTCATTATCTGCCTGCACCAGTATTTTCGTTACATCTACATAATCATCGCTGTGATCATCGCGTTCTACATTTTCCTGGACGGCTACCACCTCGTGCTTCTTTGTCGCTGAGCGCCATTTCCCGGTCCATGATGTACCCGTTCATCCCCTTAGCGTGAACTATTCACCAACTCTTAATGTTTTAACCGCGGATTGGGCAGATTATGCGGATTTTTGGGCAGCGTATACGATTTTGGTGTCTGCCTATTTCACATAAAGGAGTTATCCACATGAGCCCGATGCCGAGCGCTTCTTGCAAAGCTCTGCGAGGCAAGGGCGATTGTGGGTAACTCCGGCTTTTAGCCAGAGCAGGTATCGCTTTTTTCGCATACTAGGCCTCCCTTAGCTCTGTACTACAGAGCTAAACTGGAAAGCCTTAAATATGCCAGGCTGTTAAAATTGCTCCTTTATTCATCTGATGGATAAACCAAGTTAAATTACGATCGGTAAAGCAAATAGTTTTATGCAAATTTAATTCCGATCGCTTGCCTTGACAACCTCTATTTTTGGTGTCATAATATGTATGTCTGAAGGCAACGGACAGCGGGAGGAAACCCATGAGTCAGAAACGAAACTGGATTGTTCCGGCAGTGTTAATCTCCGTTGGTGCGTGTGCGCTCTTCTTCAGCCTTGCCCTGCCGCGCCCCGGTGAATACCTGGTGTTGAACACGGTTGCCGATGGGAAGTATCGCCTCGGCGAAATGGTGACTGTGCACTGGAGCGCGAACCAGGAGATTCTCCGCGGCAGAAAAGTGGACGTTTGCTACGGTCTCGCGGAAGTCGAGCCGCCCTGGAACGCCGGCCTCGTATCGGTAGGCGATCTTCTCTCCCGGAGCCGGGCCCTCTATTTCTTCAACGATGCCCTCCTCCCGACCCAATGGCAGGAGGGAATGCCGGTGCCCGTTGTGAAGGGGGTCTCGCTGGGATCTTATCCTGATGGTGCGATATTCTTTATCGTGACGCCCGAGATCGAATCCAAAACGATGATGTTCTGGGCAATATTCATCGATCACGCCACAGGGGAATTTATCGATCCCGTTCTCCCGGTCGCGACTTCATCGCATTTTGAAACACGCAATCCGGCGCGGCCGACCCCGGACCAGGTCTCGATCGACGGAGGGGACGTCGTCGGCCCGGGCAGATAGTTTTGCTCTCCCCCTGCTTCATCCGTTGTTGATCCGGACAAATAACACTCCCGTCCGACGCCTCGCGCGGCTCACCCGCCGGTCGAACAATCCCTGATACTGAAGCGCTACGCGCTGTCGTAAGGGATCAGTTTCGCTGGGGTCTGCTGACTTTTCTCAGATATCCATATTTTTATTATAACCACGGATAACCACGGATGGACACTGTGGAAGGGGCGTCCTCGCCCCGATCGTCATTGTTGGAGGGCTCTCCCGACTTAATCGCGGCGAGGACACCCCTCCCACAACATATTCTTATATCGATAACTCAAAAGCTCTATTATCTTGATGTTGTATGACTTAATCACCCAATCACCCAATCGCCTAATCACTGCTTTTGAATAGCTTGATAGCTAAATTGCTCTCCCCCCCCTCCCACAATTGACTCACGTGAGATAATCCGTGTCCATCCGTGTTCATCCGTGGTTTGTATTCCCCTGTGTAACTGAGGCTTTATGCGCTGCCCGATTCTCGGCTTGCCAAACATATCATGCTTGTCTATCATGTCATGCGATGAAATTATTTGCCAATAAATGGATCGCCGTGATCCTCACACTACTCATCATCCTTACTGCTGTGATCATCCTTCACCTTTTTCTCATCGGCGGTATAGAGGCGCGTCTCGGTGGTTCCGTTCTGGGGACAGGGAAGGTCAAGCTCAGCATCCACAAGCTCGGCCGGCCGTTTTTCCTGTTCCTGGTTCTTCTCATACTTAAATTTATTCTCGCCCGGCCTGATCCCCTCCTGCATTTCAGGCGCTGGTTCGAACGCAACAGGCGGACCGTTGTGCTGGGACTCATGGTGCTGGTCGTTGCCTCAATCCCCCGTTTCTGCAATCTGGGAGGACACAGTGTTTCCGCCGATGAACTCCTGTGGATCGATAAAGGCAAAGAGATCATTGTACACTGGCGCGTCCATGAATTTAAGAGAGCGACGGCGAATCTCGCCCATCCCGGGATTGTGCCGGCGGCTCTTATCGGCGCGTCATATCTCTACCTGGGGAAAGATACATCTCCATTCTCGTTCAATCTTGCGGATCCCGTGATCGCGGCGCGCCTGCCGATGGCGTTTCTGGGCGCGCTGACCTGCCTCCTCTTGTACCTCCTCACGCGCGCCCCGGTTGGCGACACGGTATCTTTTGGAGCGGCCTTTTTCCTTGCCCTCTTCCCCGAACACATCGCGGCCTCCCGCGTCGCGCAGCTCGATGGAACGCTCTCTCTGTTCTTCATGCTTTCTCTCCTGTGCTACCTCAATTACACAAACCGGATGCTCACCGGATGGAAAGTGGCATCTGCGATATTCTTCGCTCTCGCCATGCTCACCAAGGTTCCCGCACTGCTGATTCCGATTATCCTCGCCTTCTGGAAGGCCTGCGCGTGCCTCTATGAGCGTCGCGAAAAACTCCGATTCTGGGAGGCAAGCGATCTCGGCTGGCTTGGCATCGGCTTCGGTGGATATTTTCTGCTCTTTACGAAACTGTGGTACGAACCGTATGAGAGCGTCTGGAGCGGGTACACATATGTGTCTCCCCTCGCGGCTGTGCTCAACCGGATAGTTGACTCAATCGCCTGCTGGCCCTGGCTACAGGCGGCGGCCGGTCTTGCCGTGGTGTATGCGCTCATCCTCATGGCGAAAAGGGCCGCGCGGGGCAGCGGCCGGAGGATAGGGAGATCCGTTCCTGGATTCCTCACGGTGGTGCTATGTATTCTCCTTTGCCTCGCTTTCATCCAGGTTCTGAAAAAGCCGATCCTAAATGAAATTCGTCACCTCTCCGCGATGCAGCGGGTCGGCGATATGGGACACATCAAATACTGGATGGGCAGTGTCGTGTACGCCCCCCCGCGATGGTTTTATGCTTTCATGCTCTCGATACGCATGCAGCCGCTTATGCTCTTCTTCCTGGCTTTCGGCCTCGTCAGGTCGTGCGGCGTCGTGTGGCGGAGGGAGCGATCGTGGCAGGCATATCTGTTATTCCTCGCCGCATTCGCCATTTTTGCCGGGGTGATGAGCGGGGGGAACAAAATGGCAATACGGTATCTTACCCCCGTATTCCCGTTTGTGTGTCTCTTGTCGGGGGCAGGCTGTGCACATATTGCCGATTCCCTCGGCTCCCTCATTGCGCAGCGGGCGAATCCCGCAGGGATAGTTTTTGTTTTTTTGGCAGGTGTCTTGGCGGTCGGCGCTCTTGTTGTCCCGTTGCGAATCATCGCGCCGGATTATGATATCTACTGCAATTCTCTTGTCGGCGGGCCTGCGGGCGCCACCCGCTTCATCATGCCGGGCGGGGGAGTGGGGATACGGGAGGCAGTGGAGTTCATCAAGGCACACGCGAAAATGGAGGATGCGATCTTTGCCCTCGGGGTCCATGGGGAGGTTCGTTATTACTGGGAGCGTGCTGAGCCGCGCGATCCTTTCAGGGTACTCATCAATGACACGAAACCGCCCCACGTTGATTGGATCGTTATTCCGCTCACACAAAGATTGCGCTATCCTGATAACGCGATTATGAAGTTATCGAAGGCATTGCCTCCGGTGTATTCCGTGGTGCGATGCGGCGTTGACTTCATGGATGTCTACCGCGTGGAGGAGATGACCGCAACCGATGGGCGCCGCTACGAAGCGGAGGATCTCAAGTCCGATCTGGGGAAAGAGGTTGTCGATGATCGAGCCTTGAACGGCGGAGCGATCCGGGGAGAAGGGAACGGCCGGACGGGGATGCTCCTCTACGGGCCGTATGAGCGTTATGGTCCCGGACAGTGGAGGGCGGTATTCAGGCTGAGGGGGGGGCTCGCGCCGGGGGGGGAGCCGATCGCTCGCATCTTGGTGTCGGGTGTATCGGCGGATGATGTTCTGGCCTCGCGGGAGTTACGCCAGGGGGATTTTCAAACCGGCGATGAGTATCGCGATTTCTTGATTGATTTTTCCCTGGACCATGCCCGCCGGCTCCAGTTCTGTGTGTATTCAACGGGGACGGCGGATGTATGGGTGGACAGGGTGACGGTTGAGAGGCGATAGAGTATGTGTTCCGGGATCCTGAGGTTCCTGGCCTGGATTATTCACGAGGCGCCCGTATTAAAAGGGGCGTAACCACTGAGGGCATTGAATATACTGAATGTTTGGACGCAGATTTGCGCAGATGAACGCAGATCAACAAAAGAAGCAGCGTGAACCCTTGAAGTTTTCACCTCACACTGTCTTTGTATCTGCGCGTTCTGCGTTCATCTGCGTTCTGAATAGCGATTAGGATATCAATGGGATGGTTTTTTGAACCGTTCAGTGTCCTCAGCGTCTTCAGTGGTTAAAAGCGTGTAGTCTGTTGTGCTATTGGGCAGGTATGTCAGTTTTTAGTTGGTGAATAGGTCAGGCTAGTGTCTTGTCTCAGAAATATCTCGCATATGTTTGTCATTGCGAGCGAAAGCGAAGCAATCCCAACTCGTTGTTATCAAATAGATTGCTTCGTCGCTTTGCTCCTCGCAATGACATGAGTAAGACGTGTTATTTCCGGGACACCACACTAGGTTATAATATTTTTTAAATTCGTGAAATTCGTCCTATTCGTGGTTAAGAACCTCTTTTAACAGGGCAGGCGAAATGCGCACCGTTGCTATTTGGATCTTCATCGTTCTCCTTCTTGTGTACCTTTATTGTCTCGCCCCCAACTGGGGGGCGATGACGCTCTTCAACACCTGGGATGGCCTCGAGTATGTAATCACTTCCTGTCTTCTCGGCATAGATCATCCTCCCGGCCATCCGTTCTACCTCCTCCTCTGCAAGCTTTTCTCCCTTCTTCCCACGAACGATCCTGCCTGGAATATAAACTTTCTGTCCGCGTTTTCCGGGGCAGCCGCGGTGATGGTTCTATTTATCGCGATCGTCGAGTTGCTGCGGCCGTTCGGTAAGGGGACCGGCAGCATCCTCACATCGCTTGCGGTGAGCCTGACGTTCGCATTTTCCTATGTGTTCTGGAGCCATTGCGAGATTCCGGAGGTGCACACGCTCCAGCTCGCGCTTACCGGCGCCTGTGTCTGGGCGCTGCTGAAATGGCATAGAGGCGGAAGAGACGCCTGGCTCTATGCCGCGGCGCTCTTTCTCGCCGTCGGCATCGGTGTCAACATACTCGCTGATCTGGCGCTCCTGATCCCGGTGGCCATTCTGGTCATTTTCTCTCTCCGGTTGAAAAGGCGCCTCGCCCCAGGGGTGATTGCCGTGGCGATACTGTGCACCGGTTTTATCCCGTATATCTATTATCCGCTGCGCATCGCGCATGGTCCCTTCTACAGCCATCCGATGAACTATCTCGGCCCGTACGAGATGGGCACAGCCGCCTGGTATCGCTGGTATATCATGGGTAAGGCATGGACCGGCGGCCAGATGTTTTTCCTCAATCGCGTGGCGGGAAACATACCGCTCTACCTGAGGTTTGGGTTCAGGGATCTAGGGCCCCCTCTCTTCATCCTCTCCCTCTTCGGTATTCTTCTCTCTCTGCGTGAATCAGTGGGCCTCTTCAGAGTTGTCGGGCCCGAGGACCGGGCATCGGCGGGGGAAAGGGCGGTTCTCCCCTTCCTCCTCCTGCTTTTTGCCTTTTCCCTCCTTCCGGAGATATCGATCCACGACCCGAGCAATCCGAGGGCCGTAAACTACCTCCAGAATTTCTTCCTCCCCTCGCTCTATCTTCTCTCCCTGCTCGGCGCATGGGGCGCGATGAGCCTGTACGGTGCAATCCGGTCGAAGGCGAAAGAGGGAGCCATGGTTCTCCTCGCGGTTCTTCTCGCAGTCCCCGTCTATCAGTGTTTTGCGAATGCCGGGTCCTGCGACCTAAGGGGGCAGGAGTGCGCCTACACGCTGTCGCTGAGGACGCTCGAACAGATTCCGAGGGGATCGGTAATCGTCTCAAAACTCGTGTACGGGATGGTGGTGGAGTCTTTTACCAAAGTCGAGCACAGGATCCCGGCCGGCGATGTTTCCCTGCTCGACCCCGAGGTCGTGGCGAGGAGGCTCGCGAAGGAATCGCAGGCGAAGGATCTTTTTGACCGCAAGAACAAAGCGCTGCTGCATGACGTGCAGCGGATTGTGGGGGAGGGGAGATCCGTTTTCCTTGCGGGGGATATTGTCGATGAGGACAAATCGCCGGAGAAACTCCTTCTCTCCGACCTGGAGCTCGAGCGGTGGAATGAGAAACTCTCTCCCTCTGAGTTGCGCCTCGTCTATCCTCGGGAACTCTACCTTTACCGCGTCACCGGTGTCAGGGCGGCCACTCCGGTTGAATCCCTCCCCGCGGGTCTTCAGAAGGGAAGCGCAAACGACGGGAAATTCGCCAACGGCGTTGAACTCCTTGGCTTTCTCCCGGCGGCGCCCGACCGGAGGATCAGGGAGGATATCCTGAGCCTCGATCTCTTCTGGAAGGGTTCGAGGCGTGTCGGGGGGGATCTCTACATTGGAGTGATCTTCCTTGACGGCGCGATGAGACGCATCGGTGAAGCGTGCTGGCATACGCTCGGCGGTTCTTTCGGGGCGGCGTCCTGGAAGGAGGGAGAGCTTATCCGCGAGAAGGTGAATATCTTTCCCCCGCCGCTCCCTCCGGGAAGATACTTCATGGCGCTCGGGATAGTGGATGAGAAGGGCAGGGAAGTCAAGTATCTGCCCCCCGACTCTTCTATTACGGGGCGCGCATTTGACTACGTGCTGCTCGCCCCATTTGAAATGGGAGCCATGCCGTACACGGAACAGTAATCCATGAAGTCTCCAGTGCAAGGGGATTCGATCGCCCCCCTCACGCGGTTTTCCGCGTGGTGCAGCGTCACCTGTGTCTCTATCCTCCTGCTGCTCGTCCCCTTCGCCTGGTGGCCCAAAGATCTCTACGGCCTTATCAAATGGGTTGTGATAGACATCGCGGTGATTGTCGCGGTATCGGTCTGGCTCGCATCGTCTTTCTTTGAAGGGGTGTTCACCTTCCGCCGGAACGCTCTCAATCTCCCGCTCGCCCTCTTCATCTTCTGGTCCTCGCTCTCGCTGTGGATGGGCCCGGACCGCTACTACGTTGTGAAGAGGATGCATGAGCTGCTGCTCCTCGGCCTCCTCTACCTGTCCCTGACATTCTCGCTCACGACGCGCGGAAGGAGGATTTTCCTTTCCGCGGCCGCGCTCTCGGGGCTCACCGCGATTTCAGTCCTCGGGATCGCGCACTACTTCGGATTTTTTCCCGTCGAGAGTCCGTGGGGCGGGGGGCTCGGGAGGCGTGTGTACGCCACCATGCTCAATCCGAACTTCCTCGCGGATTTTATCGTGGGTCTCTTCCCGCTCGCCCTCTGCTTTTTTATCTTCAGTTGCCGCCGAAAGGCCGTTGCCGCGCTCGCGGCGATCGTGATGCTCGTATCGTTTCTCTGCCTCCTGTTCACGGTGTCGTGGGGCGGACTGCTCGGATGGTCACTCTCCGTCGTTGTGTGTATTTCTCTCGCCTTCGGAAAGCGCAGGGAGCACGTGCAGGCGGAAAGGCTCGTTGCGATTCTCCTCGTTCTCGTACTGATGGGGGGAGTATTTCTCGCGATGAACAAGGGGACCGTGGCTGCTGATTATTCCGGGATGAAGTACCGCGTGTTGTACTGGAGGGCGTCGCTCAGGATGATAGAGGAGAGGCCGCTTTTCGGTTTCGGGCTCAACAGCTTCCAGCCCTATATCCCCAGGTACCTGACAGAGGTAATCTCCTCAGACATGAAGAGCGGGGTCTTCGATCGAAAAGGGTATGTCACCGTCTACGAAGGGGTGTACGCGCATGATGAGTACCTTGCGATCTGGATCGAGCTCGGCATCGTCGGTCTCCTCCTCTTCCTCTGGCTTGTCATCCGCTTCTATCTTCAGGCGCGCAGGAATCTCTCGATGGATCCATCTGAGGAGGAGATCGCGATTCAGGTGGGGGCTATGTGCGGCATCGCCGCGCTCCTCGCGCAGAGCATCTTCAACTATCCGCTGCGCGTGCCCGCGTCGACCGTGAGCATCGCACTGCTTCTGGCATTTGTGGGTTCCGGTTCGTCGAGCCGCGCACGGAGTTTCCATCTCTCCATGGTCCCGGGGAGCGTGAGGGGGATCCTCGCGCTTTTGCTGCTGTTGTGCGCGGCATTTCTCATTCCCCGTACGGCTCGACCGCTCATAGGCGAGAGACTGTATGTGGAAGCCCGCTACGCCTCCTACAGGAAGGACTGGCCGGCGGTGCGGGAGCGGTGCCGCGCCGCGCTCGACTATCCGGTCACCGAGCCGGAGATGTTCGATCTCCTGGGAGAGACCGAGGAGCGTCTCGGGTTGTTCGCAGACGCGATATGGGATTTTCAGCGAAAGCTCGATCTCAAACCGTTCGACTCGTACGCACACCTGAAGCTCGGAGCCCTCTACGACCGGCTCGGCATGGAACGGCAGGCGGTATCGCACCTCGAGGAAGCGATCGCCCTGGAGCGGCATGATTCCGCGGAGGGGAGAGAACGTCTCGCGGAGATTTTGGGGCGGCATGGGCGGTGGGACGAAGCGGTGAGGCTGCTGAAGGAGGATCTTCCGCATCACGGGCGGGAGTGGATGCTGAGGAATTCACTGGGGATTGCCTATGCCGTTCGGGGCGACAGGGAATCTGCCGCGCGCGAGTTTCTCGCAGTAAAGGAACTGGGAGGGGGGGACGTCGCCGGGTATAATATGCGTGTGCTTCGGAGCCGGGCGGAGTCAAAGAATGGTCCTGGGCAAATGGAGTCATTACTCATCGGCCCATCAGGCAACGACTGGGTCAACGCCCGGATCGAGCGGGGGCGCGAGGCCGTCCGGAGAGGAGCCTATGAGGTTGCGGGGCAGGACTTCCAGAGCGTCCTCGGCCGCTACCCGGACTATGTCCCCGCCATGTCGAATATGGGGATTTACTATTTGAAGACCGGACAGGCGGATCGGGCGACTGTGACATGGGATGCTGCGCGCCGTATCGATCCGGGGTTCACAATCGAGATTCCTCGATGAAATCAATTTAAGAACTAATCCGGACGCAGATTTGCGCAGATACACGCAGATTAATAACAGCAGCGAGGGACTAGTAGTTAGGGATTAGGGAAAGTGGAACTGAAATGCGGTAGCTGGATATTAGTTGCCGGGTGCTAAGGATAATGTCCCAGAAATAGAGCATTCTCCCTAATACCTAACTACCAACCCCTAACTACTGAATGTAGTCTGCGTCCATCTGCGTCCTGTGGCTGGCATTTACTGGAGTTTCTAAGAATGAATACGAACGCTGTACGCCAGGGCATTGCGTCCCTCACGATCATCGTGCTTATCGTCACCTTCTGTCTCAGTACATTCGACATCACCGAGCACGATTACTGGTGGCACCTGTCCACCGGAAAATATATACTCGCGCAGAGGACCGTCCCGCACATGGACGTGTTCTCCTACACCGCCACGCGGCCGTGGATCGCCCACTACTGGCTCGCCGATGTGATCGGCTACGCGCTCTACAGTGTCGTGGGTACGCCGGGGATGATAGTTCTTAACGCCCTCGCGATCACCTTCTCGTTCTGGGTCGTGCTCAGGATCGCGCGCGCGGTCTCCGCACCTCCCCTCATTGCGGAATCAATCACGCTGCTCGCCGTCTATGCGAGCCGGAGCCGGTTCTATGTGCGGCCGGAGACGTTCTCTTTCCTCCTGATGGCGCTCTACCTCGCGATCTACTACAGATGGAAACGCTCCGGGGAGAGATGGCTGCTCCTTGTCTTCCCCTTTCTTCAGGTACTCTGGATCAATCTTTACGGGGGGGGATCCGTGATCGGTCTCCTCCTGCTCGCCTGCTTCAGCGCCGGCGAGATTATGAATCTCCTTCTCCCCCTCGGGAGGGAGATGAGGAAGAAGAAGGGGGAGGTGTTCGGGCTGCTGCTCTCCGCGCTCGCCGCATTCGGACTCTCTTTCATCAACCCCAATACCTATCGCACCGTGTTCTACTTTCTCATGAGCCGGGATCCGATATTCCGCCACATCGTCGAGTGGCGCCATATGGAGCTCAAGGAACTGCTCGGGATCCATGGGCTCCTATTGGGGCTCGGCGGAATTCTCCTGGTGCGTTTTGCAGGGTCGACCGATTTCGTGGAGCTCGCCCTCTTCGCGGTTTTCGCCGCCCTCTCCGTGGACGCGCCGCGCAGCCTCCCGTTCTTCGCCATTGTATCGGTGCCGATCGTCGCTTCCCGGGCCCGTCGCCTCCTGGAATTGTGGAGAGAGAGAGGGCGTGATGCGGGAAGGGTCCTTTGCCAGCGTTGGCTCCAGTGCATCTTCGTTCTCGTCGTCGTCGTATTCTCGTTCTGGTATATCGTCAAGGATATCGGGAAATTTCAGAGCGACTATATTTTCGGATTTGGCGTCAACATGAAGCTCGTGCCGGTGGAGGCGGTGGATTTTATCGAGGAGAACGGGGTGCAGGGCCCGATATTCAACTCCTACGGCATCGGCGGCTATCTCATCTGGCGCCTCTATCCGCGGATGAAGGTGTTCGTGGACGGCAGGGTTGAAATGTACGGGACGGATTTCCTCAAAACATACATGCTCTACTGGCAGCCTGACGTATGGGAGGGGTATGTGAAGAAATACGGCATCAACGCGGCGATCATCGACCGGGAGCCGAACTACACGACGCAGTATCTGGACGAGGGCGGCCAGTGGACCCTCGTTTTCTTCGATGACCGGGCGATGGTGTACCTGCGGAATGCGCCCCAGAACGCCGCTCTTATCAAAAAATACGGTTATAGATACATTCGCCCCGCCGCCGGGAGGTTTGACTACCTCGACAGATACCTTTCGGATCCCGCATCCTCTCTCGCGGTCTTGGGGGAGCTCAAGAGAAGCCTGCATGACGAAATATACAATCTCAACGTCCACCTGATGCTCGGCTACTGCTACGTGAAGATGGGCGCCCCGTACTTCCCATTGGCCCTCCACGAGTACGAGGCCGCGGCCCGGATCATGCCGGAGGGAAAGGATATACAGAAGAAAATCGAGTGGGTGGAGCAGCAGATGGGGAGAAGAAGCTGAAAAGCTATCGAGCTATTTGAGGAGGCGATTGAGCGATTGGGCGATTAAGTGATAAAGTATCAAAGTAACAGAGCTCTCGGGCAATCGAGAGAAGGAGAAAATATAGCGATAGAGAAAAGAAAGCAATCGCTTTGACTTCAATCAGGGCAAGCCCACGATTGAGGGACAGAGATAATAGGTTTATGATGCTGTTTGTAAAATATCTCCCTCTCCCGCTTATTGCGGGAGAGGGTGGGGGTGAGGGGAGATGCGACGGATTATCAAAAGAGATTTTGCAAGAAAATTGCGTAAATACCAGTAATGCATCACGTAGGGGTGGTACATTGCTGAATATGTCATTCCTGCCCCCGTTTTCACGAGGGTAAACTCCAGCAGGAATCCAGGTTTCATACTGGATCCCCGCTCGAGTTTACACTGAGCGCAGTCGAAGTGCCGGGATGACAAGTAAAAGGGATACCACCCATAAGTGACCCATTACAAATACCAAACGGATGCTGAACGTTGCTTATGGATTTTACTGCGCTCCCGAAGATTAGGGGGGTATAAATTCCGCAGACAGCATCCCATTGGCCCGTAGAGTGTAGATTTCTGCTGTAGTGAAATAGGATTGATTGTTGAACTGGATGGCGGTCAACATATGTATTCTGTTGAAAAAGATACTCAGAGAGCGAGGTTTTTAGCCCGCCAAGGGTTCCATATCTTGCGATTCTGGGATAATCAAATGCTTAAAGAGACAGAAGCTGTACTGGAAAGCATCTTGGCAAATCTGTCGAACCCTCACCCTGGCCCTCTCCCTATAGGAGAGAGGGGATCGGTTAAACCGCATTATTTCGTTATGTCTCAAAAAATATTATGAAAACTGAGCGAATTCTGATTTTTTTCATTCTTGTCTCTTTTCTCCTCAGGCTCTTCCTGTGCCTCCAGCCTGCGGCGGAACTGGTTCCCAAGGCTGTTTCCGACGATATGTTCTATTATCTCTGCATCGCGAGAAATATCGCACACGGGCTCGGAGCGACGGCGGACGGCGTGAATGTCACGAACGGATTTCATCCGCTCTGGACGTTTGTGCTTGTTCCGCTCTCTCTGCTTTCCGGCGATGCGGTTCTCCAGGCGGCTCTCGTGGCGCTGACGTTTTTCTCGGTGCTCTCGGCCTGGTTCCTTTACAAAATCCTGAGGTTCTCATGTGACGAGGCCGCGTCCTTTCTCGCAGCTCTTGTGTGGCTTTTCTGCCCCTACACCGTGCTCGTCACGCTCGCCGGTGTCGAGGCTCCTCTCTTCGTGCTCGTACTCTCCGCCGCCGCATACTACTACCTCATGATGAAAAGCCGCGCCCCCGCCGGAGGCTATTCCTGGAAGAGACTTATTGTGCTCGGTATTCTCTCGGGCGCGGCAGCCCTGGCGAGGATCGACGGGGGAGTCTTCGCCGCGATACTGTTCCTGTCTCTCCTGGCGGAGCAAAGGGCGAGGGCGGCATTCCCGAGGCGCGTAGTCGAGGCATGCGTCTTCGCGTGCGTCTGCGGAGTCGTGACCCTGCCCTGGTTCCTCTGGTCATATCTGAGAACCGGCTTCCTTCTTCAGACGAGCGGAAGCACGATCTATCACCAGCAGCACGTGATTTTCTGGGCGCAACAGAAGGACGCGGGCCCCCTGCGCTATGCCGCAGCGTGGATATCCCAGGTGCTCGCGAATTTCTCCGCGGCAGCCAGGTCTGTCTCGGTGCTCTGCGGCACGATCTATGCGGGGGCGGTCATCGCGCTGGTCGTTGTCGCATTGTCTCTCATGGTTGTCGATAGTCTTAAGGGCCGGCCATCCCGGAGATGGCTGAGGGGGGGCGCATCGCCGGCGTTCCTTTTCTGTTACGCTGCGGTGCTGCTGCTCCTTTACTGCGGCTACCTCTGGTACAGCCAGGACTGGTATTACTATTCGATCGTTTTTATCGCCTGTATTTTCCTCGGATGCGTATTCGATCTCCTGGACGAACGGTTGCGGCGGGGATGCGGCCTTATCCTGAGAACCTCCGCGATTGCCGCGGCCGCAGCGTGCATCGTCCTTTTTTCGCAATGGCAGACGCGCGCATGGTGGGAGAGGGGGATCCGGGGGTGGCAGATCGACATGTACCGCGCCGCGCTATGGGTGAAGAAAAATGTCCCCCAGGAGAGCAGGATCGGATCGTTCAACTCCGGAATCCTCTCCTACTACTGTCCCCAGACGGTCATCAACCTCGACGGTGTGGTCAACGGGGCGGCGTACAGGGCGATTCAGAACGGGAAGATCTTTTCCTATGTGAGGGAGCAGGGGATCGATTATCTCGTCGAGTCGCCGCTTTCCATCAATTTCAGGATGTTTCAGTCCCCGGCGGCCCCTCCGCCGGCAATGAAGGCAATCCACGCCGAGGGGACATACCCGGAAGCGGCGGCGCGACGGAATCCGGTGACTGTGTACCAGATTGTGCGCTGAGGATCGGATGTGTCGGGAAAACCGTGTGGAATACTTTTATGAATGATTCCTATAGAGTTTCTGGAAAGGGTACGCTCGCGAGGGTGCTGATTCTCGCGGCTATCTTGTTCGCTGTATTTTACTTTAACTACTTCAATGATATCCAGCGCTTTCTGCTCTCGCAGAACGATTGGCTGAAGAGGTTGCGTTTCTACGCCGATGTGAAGCACCAGGTGTTCACCCTGGGACAATTTCCCCATTACCACCCCTATTATTTTAAAGGAACCAACGTCCTTTTCGCGAATGCGGAGGAATCGGTGCTCACGCCCATCAATCTCCTCCTGCCGTTGGTGTCGCTCTACCACTTTTTTATCTACCATCTCATCCTCCATTACCTCGCCGCCCTCATCGGCTTTGTCCTCCTGAGGAGGTTGCTCGGCCTACCCTATTTTTCGATTCTGCTGATGTTCGTGCTGTTCGGTTTTAACGGGAGGATCCTCTCCAACTATTATGTCGGACACGCCGGTTTCATCACGGTAATGTGGATTCCGCTTCTGCTGTATTTCTATTTGTCGTACCTCCTTCGAGGGGAGCGGCTCCTCTTCCATTGCGCGGCATCGGCGCTCATCATGACGTTGATATTTTTCGAAGGGGGAGTCCATGTCATTAACTGGCTCATCGCAATGTTCGCGTGCGATGCGGTCCTGATCTTCGCAGGCTGGTTCCTTGACCGGCGACGGGGGGTGCGGGGGGCATTCCCATCTGTCGCGAGATTCTGGGGATTGACCCTGCCTCTGTTCCTGGGACTGAGCGCGATAAAGATATTCCCCTGCGCGAGCGTGTGGGGGGGGATGCAGTTCATCGGAGGGGGGGTTGGGTATCAAAACCTCGTGTTTTTTGCCCAGACCTTTTACCAGCGGGGACTCGGTACGGTAATCCCGTTCAAGGAGTTCTGGCTCCAGGAGGCGTACAACTATGTCGGCAGCGTTGCCTCCGTTCTGGCCGTGATCTCCATGGCGTATTCGCTGTGCGGAGGCCGGGATACTGTGATGAGGAGATTCGCGCTCCTCTCGATTCTGTTCCTCGTTTTTTCGATCGGCCAGAGCTATCTGGACATCTTTGGCCATTTCCCGCTTCTGGGCCAGGAGCGTGCCCCCACCAGATTCATCTTTGTGGTCATGGCGATCTGGTCGCTTCTGATCCCCGGCGCGCTACACGGAATTATGGGGCGCCTGAAGTTCGGCGCGGCGTTGCAGGAGATGGTGATGTGTGTCCTCGGCATGGCGATCTACTGGCAGCTTTTCTCCGAGAGCAGACGGTGGATGGTGGTGCGTGAGCAGCTCGCGCCGGAAATGATGCTCTCCGGCAGGTACGAGTTACCCGCAGCCTATCATCGCACTTTTTATGCGGGCCTCGCCGTGACCGCGGTGACCATCGTCTGCCTCCTGATTGCCGCGCTATGGGTGCGCGCGAGATCGAGAAGGGGATGCGCATGAGCGCCGGTACGCTGGTGGCTGCGCGGGGCGCTGTTGCATTCCGTCGTTCCGTGCGGATTCAATGGCGGGGGAGAGGCAGATGAACGGAGAGGTGCGGATGCAGTGGCAGGGGGCAGGACATTTATCTGATAGGGGCGGACATTTCCGACGCTGGCGGGATGCCGGGTGCCTTCTCCTTCTGGCGCTCCTCACGCTGTTCTTTCTTAAGGACGGACTCTTCGCCCGCTCGCCTGTGGTGATCGCCGATCCCATGGTCATTGATCTTACCCATCATGTTTATCCCTGGAAGCTCTTCGGATTCAGCTCGCTGCAACGGGGGGAAATTCCTCTGTGGAATCCGTACCTGTTCTGCGGGGCCCCTTTTATCGCGAGCTGGTCATCGGCGATGTTCTACCCTCTGAATGCGCTCTTCCTGTTCCTGCCCGTTCACACGTCCATCAACTGGAGTTTCGCGCTCCATATCTTCCTCACCGGCATGTTCACCTATCTGTTCATGAGACTGGTGGGCGTGGCGGAGTTCGGCTCTCTGATCGCGTCGATCTCGTTCATGTTCTCCGGGACGGTCATCTTGCGCCTCTTCGCGGGCCATCTCTCGATTGTGTGCGCATTGACCTGGTTTCCCGCGCAGATCCTCGCGGTGGAGGCGGGGCTGCGATTCAAACGGTTGTCCTGTTTCATACTCGGTGGGCTTGCGGTGGGTATGCAGTGGCTCGCGGGGCATCCGCAGTATCCGCTGTACAGCCTTATGGCGCTCGTCGTCTACTTCGTCTTGCGGCTCGCCATCCGTGTGAGCGGTTCTGAAAAGGGATTTGCCCTCCGGGCGTGCGTTTTTCTCCTGGTGATGCTCGCGGCGGGTTTCGCTCTCGGCGCGGTTCAGATTCTCCCCAGCCACGAGTTCGCGCAGCATTCGTACCGGGGGCAAAAATTTGATTATGCGGGGGCCGTGGCGAATTCTCTGCCGCTTGAGAACCTCGTGACATTTCTCGTACCGGACGCGTTCGGGAACTTCAAGGATGTCTTCTGCTGGGGGCAATGCTACCTATGGGAAGGATCCGTATATATGGGCATCCTGCCGCTCGCCCTCGCGCTTCTTTCGTTGTTTGGGAGGCGGAGCAGGTACGTGTATATTTTTGGGTTGATGGCGGTCCTCTCCTTCCTCATCGCGATGGGGCGTTTCACCCCCTTGTTCACGCTGCTCTATGATTACGTGCCCGGTTTTAAAATGGCGAGGGGAAGCGCGCGGATGCTTGTTGTCACCGTATTTTCGCTTTCGGCACTGGCGGGGTTTGGGGTAAACGCGCTTCAGGACGGTTCACCCCCGCAGAGGAAACTCTTCCTCCGGGCGTTCTGCGGGGCGGCGGCGGCGTGTGTCGTGCTTGTCGCGTTGTATTACGCGGGAATTGCGGGGGGCGCCGGAGATGCGACCGTCTGGAAGGCATTACTCCATTACCGTAAATCCACCGATAGCGCATACTGGAAGATTCTCGACGACCCGAGTTTTGTGCGCAGCGCATATGAGATGTTTCGCCTGGGCGTCCTGCGCCTTATAGCCCTCACCGGCGTTACCGCGCTGATTCTTTTGCTCGCGGCGCGGAGGGAGAGGAATTTGGGAATGATGAAGGCGCTTATGGTGGCTGTAGTGGCTCTGGATCTGTGGAGTTACGGCGGTCCTTTCATTCACACAGAACCTATTTCCGCATGTTGGTGGCCAAAGAGCGCGATGGATTTCTTGTCGAAGGACAGTTCCCTCTTCAGGATCTTCAGGGATTACTGGGTGTCGGCACTCGGCGTGAATCAGAATATGAATAACCGGATTGCGTCGGTGGACGGCTATGAGGCCGATTTTGTGAGTGTGTTCAAGGAGTTTGTTGACGCGGTGGGCATCAATCAGGAGAATGCGGCTCGCGTCCTGAGTGATGCGCGCGCGTCACGGATCGCGGCAATGATGAACATGAAATATGTCATTCTGCCCGCGGGGAAGATGGTGGGCAGTCCCCTGTGCGTGCTCAAGTTTGATGGGGAGGGGTTCTGGGGGTACGAGCGCACGGAGGTTTTGCCGCGCGCGTTCGTGGTGCACGGCGCGAAGGTCATCCCGGAGCCGGCCGCGGTGCTGGCATTTCTCGAGGTGGGCGATTTCAGGCCTCGGGAACAGGTGCTGCTGTCCGATGCCCCGGGGAGCCGGCTGCCGGAGTACGGCGCGGCGAGCGATCGTGAGGAGGCGACCATCGTCCGGTATTCTCCCAACGAGGTGGTGGTGAAGAGCACCCTGGAAGAGCCGGGCATTCTCTTCCTCAGCGATGTCTACTACCCCGGTTGGACGGTGCGTATTGACGGCGCCCCCGGCCGTATCCTTCGCGCCAACTACGCATTCCGCGCCGTGTTTCTGGAAAAGGGCGCACATGAGGTGCGTTTCCGCTACCTCCCTCAGTCATTTATAGAGGGGGCATTGCTCAGCCTCATCTCACTCGCAATGGTGGCGGCGTGGATTGCCTATGGATGGGGGAGGGGGAAGGGACGCAGGGCCGCGCCATACGAAATGCGCGGGAAGGACGGCGCAGATGCGGTTGCCTGAAAGAGGCTCGCTATATAACAGGATCATCCTCATGCTTGTCTGCGTCCCGGTGGTGCAGACACTTTTGTGCCACGATATGCCGGGTCTCAATGCCGATGTCGCGCTCATGGGTATCTCGGCGTATAAAATTCTGCACGGCGAAACCACCGGGCTGCGCGGCGAAACGCCCTACACGGGATCGCTCCGGATATATCTGACGACCCTCCTTTTCCGGATAGGGGGCGTCAACCGGCTTTGCCTCGAGCTTGCCCTCGGGATCTACAACTCACTCACCCTTCTCTTCGTGTATCTCCTGGGGAAGAGAATGATCTCCGCGCGCGCCGGGATCATTTGTGCCGTTGTCGTCTCGTGCGCCCCATGGTTTGTGGTGAAAGATCCTGAAAACTGGCAGTACCTTCTGCTGGTGGCTGCCCTTTATCTCCTGGTGCGGCGTCGGGACGCAGGCAAATCCCAAACTTCTACGCAAAATGCAAAGGAGTTGAGGAGTAAGAATCTAAGCGCGGGCGAAGTTCTCACAGCTCTCATGGGAGGGATTGTGATCGGTCTCGGATGTTATGAACATCAACTCACCGCGATCATCCCCCTCTCCCTTCTGATTGCGTACGCGGTGTATCGCAGGGGGAGCGGCATGGCATGGGGCCGTCTCGCGCTCATTCTGACCGGGTGCGCGGCCGGTTTTTCCCCGAGGATTATCTCCAGCATCGTGCACGCGATACCCGTTCCCATGGAGACGCTCAATGCGCCATCGAGGGTTGCGCGCGATGCGGCGGCCTGCGTCCCCTACTTCCTGAGCCTTCTGAACGGGTCGGTGGTTTACCTGGCGCACACCGGACGCATCAGGTTCTGGGTTATCCCGATCAATGCCGCGCTGTTCTTCGGCTCCCTCAGTGTCCTTTTGTTCTGGGGGAAAAAGAGCCTCGCGTATGCCATGGTGGCCCTGTTTCTCATGCTCTATCTCCTTCCCCTCATTGTGGTGAAATACACGACAATGCGATACTTCTTCGGCGCGCTTATGACCGCCGCGCTGATTTCAGGAGTCGGCATATACGTGGTGTCATGCAGGTATGCAGTGGCGGGCATGCTTATCCTGCTCGTGTACGCTGCATGCAATATATTCTATATAGCCGAGAATTTTTATATGGAGTTCGGGGAGACGGGAGGAGGCCTGACAATCTTCAGGACGGGCAATGTGTTTGATGCGAGCCATCACCTGGCGAGAACCGATTTTCTGTACGAGTGCCTGGACAAGACCGTGCCGGTAATTGTTGCTCCCGAGCCATTCATCGGCACCCCGCTCAGATTCTACGATCTTGGGCCTGGAAGCTTCAAGGTGATCACGGGGAAGATGGACGCGTCGTACGACAGTTTCTATTTTATCGATTATGCGAACGGCGGCAAGCTCGGCATCAGGATAGTGCCGTCCCTTTTCCCTGAGTACACCATCACCACGGAGTGCCCGGAACTCAAAAATTTTTCCGTGTACCGGTTCGTCAGAAAATCAACGGGGTATGTCGCCCGGCCCCGTTGAGCGTAATTTCACCGCGACGATCCCGTGTTCGGTGGTTTCCATATTCTCGAACCGGAACTCCCGGCCCAGCCGCATGACGATCGCCTGCTGGAGTTCGTTGAGCTGGCCGATGTCTCTTTCCATGAACAGGTAATCGCCGCGGGTGAGGTGGTGCGCATAGCGCAGACCCCGATCCATGGCGGACCTCGCATTCCCCAGAAGATAATCCTGTCCGGGGTGACTGATCGGGAAAACGTTGGTTTTCCCGGCCAGCATGAGCGCCTCGGTGGTGCAGTCGGGCTCGATAAACAGGGCAACGCGCTGCTTGTCGGGGGCGTATTTTTGGATCAGGTACAACGCCTCGGCCACGCGCTGCCTCGTGGGCGATCTCGATTCCAGGTTGGCGAGTTGTTCCCGGAGTATCGTGGGCTTGCCCTGGCGCAGCTGCGCGATGCTGCGTCCGGCGGAGTAAAGGGCGGTGCTGTGCCATTTGTGTGTCACAGAGGGGACTCCTGCAAAATACAGGAGGGCGATGGCACAGCAGGAGCAGTAGGCGACGGAGAAACGGAAGGTGCGCGGCAGTCCGAGTTGGGAAACCCGCATCAGCCAGTATGCTGCCACAAAGATCGTCGGCAGGCAGATGTGGTAGAGATTGTTGGGATGGGGGCGGATGATAAAATAGGTGAAAAGGGCAATTCCGCACGTGGTCATTCCGAAGACGATCGAGAGCTCGCGCGCGTTCTCCCGTCTCCCCGGGGCCGGGAGCGCGTACAACGCAGCGATCAGAGACGCGAAGTAAATCGCAATGACTATCCCCCAGGCACCCCATGGTTGTATCGGGAGCGCCCCCACACCGCCGCTGTACGGCAACAGATTAACAGCTCCGTACAGAACCAGGTATTCCCCGTAGTATCTCCAGTGGGGCCATTCTCCCGATCGAAGGCGAATATCGATTGACACAAGGGCGTAGGCGATCAGGACGGTTAATCCCACCCGGATGAGTTCTCGCCCAACCCATCGCGCGCGATCCCGGTAGCTCGATGACTCGGTGCAGCACTCACACATCACGATGCCCGCATACGTTGCCGCCGAAAAGAAAAAGGTCTCCACGCTCCACACCGATGCGATTCCCAGAGTGGCATAGTCGATCCATCGTGTGCGCCTCCGGATGCCGGGGCGCCGGACGCGCAGCGCAGCCAGGGCAAGCAAGAGGTAGGGCAGGCCGAATCTCAGCGGGCCGGTGGAGGGGGTATTCGTGGGGTAGCCCATGGACATAAAGTAGTTCATCATGAGAATCAGGGAGAGCGTCACGACGGAGAAGATAATCGATTTCAGCGACGTTCGCAGCAAAAAGTACACAACGAGGAACTGCGCAACCCACAGGATGCTTATCACACACGAGAGGCCCGCGTAGGAAAAGGGGATGAGGCCCGTTTGAAACAGGAATGAGAGAAAGTAGACGACGAAGAGCCCATACTGGCAATTAATATCGAAGAGCAGTGATTTTCCCCGCATGAGATCGTTCACGGGTCCGGTGTAAAAATTGTAGTGGGGGGGGTCGAAGTGGAAATATGTGTCGAACGTCATGAGAGCGATGAGCAGAATGACCAGTCCGTCGAGTATCCGTTTGGTGAGCCTTCCCCCGCGCCACTGAACCAATGGTCCGTGAAATAGTGCGGCAGTCGCGATCAGGGCGATCAACGCGGAGATACGGAAAGCGGGCAGTGTGAAGGGAAGGAAGGTGAACAAGGCCGCTCCGAACAGCAGGGGGGTAAGAAAATACACGGTGTTCGAGAACAGAATAGCCCGCCCGGGCTCCCTGAGCAGACCCTTCCCTGCGCGAAGAGCAGCCACCGGGGCGAACAGGCTTGCAAGAGGGAACAGAGAGGCGACAAAGGCGGGAGGAATCGCGTGAAGGCGCAGGCCCCATATTCCCGAACATACGCAGAGGGCGTTAAAAGCGATCAGGAATGCATGGGGGAGGCGATTTTCCCCGAAGAGTTTTCGCATCAGCCCTCGGATTGCATATGAGGAGAGCATCGCGAGGGGGATGACGATCAGCAGGCACACACTATAAATGACCCAGAGCGTATTCCTTGTGAGATGCGCGTTATCGAACGGCAGCAGAAGCAGGAGGAAAAAATAGCTGCCGTAGCAAAGGGAAAGCAGGAACAGGTCCAGTTTCCCTTTGGAGGATACATGGTCGGTGGCGGTCATCATGGGTAAGGTCTCAGAAGTTGTGCAATAATCAGATTCATGAACTTGGCCAATTGTCTCTAGTACACTGTTAAGCTAATTCTTACGAGGTAACCTGTCATTGCGAGCCCGAAGGGCGCGGCAATCTCGTTGTTAAAAGATAAAAACGAGATTGCTTCGTCTCCCGCCTCGGCGGGATCCTCGCAATGACATAATGCTTACGGCATTTATATCAGTAAAAACTAATTTACCAGTGTACTAGTGTAGGGGCTTGATTCATCAAGCCCTTGTGTGAGGGTCGGGTGAAACTTGACCAATTTTTTCACACCTCCTGATCCGTGAATTCATGGAAGAGATCGCGTTGTCGCTCATTATTATTTTTGCGCGATGCAATAGAAATTCCCCAGCGGGATCAGGAATCGGATGCGCCCCGCGAAATTATTTTCAATAGCGCGGAGGAGAGCCCTCTTGAGCGCCCGCGGCAGCGGGGAGAGTCGGAGCAGGTAGCTCGCGCTATAGCGATTGAAGACCGGGCCGACCTTGAGAACCGAGAATCCGCGCGCGGAGAAGAGACGGGACACAGTGCACGGGCTGAACAGAAAGGTGTGTTCGATATCGACGATGGGGCTGCGGCTCTTCAATATCCGCGACGAGAGCGCGTCAATATTATGGCTGATGCAAAGGATGAACCCCCCCGGGTTGAGGAGGCTGCCGCATTCACTGACGAGCGCCCCCGGGTCGGGGACATGGTCGATCAGCTGAAACATGCAGATGACGTCAAAACGCTGAGACCCGAACAGCCCGGGACGCATGGCGCTGCGCGCGATGTGCGGGCGAATCCGCGGATCCGCTTTCGACACCGCATCCTCACTCGGCTCAACACCCTTCACCACGGAGTAGCCCCGGTCCAGCGCTTCCTCCAGGAAAAAGCCGTTACCGCACCCTATCTCAAGGAGGGAGCCTTTCCTTGCGCCGTATGTCTCCAGCCTGGCCAGGCAGCGTCCATAAGTGGCTTTGATATTATCGACTTCGCTTGTGTAATCGAACGCGCTCCGCGCATAGAGGCGCGCCAGCGCCTCCGGTTCGGCAACGGGATCGGAGCGCACCAGCCCGCATTCGGCGCACCTCACCATGCGATAGCGGAGCCGGTCGGGCATGCGCCGGGCGGAGAAGACGGCAGGGGTAAACGCCCCCGAATCGAAATTTGCCGGGTAAAGTTCGGTCGCATTTCCCTCGGTAGTGCAGATCGCGCATCTCGAAGGGCGGAGCTCAAGGGAGTGCATCAGGACCCTTATCCTTTATTCCGTTTCCCGGGGCGGGATAGTTGAAAAAGCTTTCGACAAGATACGGAGGGCGGCGCTTCACTTCTTCGTAGACATGGGCGAGATAGGAGCCGAAGATCGCGAGGCAGAGTAGTTGGACTCCCCCCAGGAACAGGATGAGGAGGATCAGGGTCGCGAAGCCGCGAGGGGCAAGCGAAGGGCAGAATATGCGCAGTACGATTTGAAGCAATATGCCGCAGAGCGAAGCGCCCACGGTAATGAACGCCAGCCACACGATGAGGTCGAGCGGGACGTAGGAAAACGAGAAGATGGCCTGACGCGCCCACTGAATATTTTTCAGGAGAGAATTCGTTGTTCTCCCGAACATGCGCTCCGGCCGCGTATACGGAACGCCTGTTTGCGTGAATCCCACCCACGACCGGAGCCCGCGAATGAAGCGGTTTGACTCCGGCAGGCTGTTGAGCGCGTCCACCACGCGCCGGTCGAGCAGCGAAAAATCTCCCGCGTCCAGGGGCATCGGCACATAGGAGGCCGCGCGAAATACGCGGTAGAACGCCTTGTAGGCGATTTTCATGAAGCGCGCCGTATCGCGCTGGACCCTCACGCCGTACACCACATTGTAACCCTCCCGCCATTTTCCGAAGAATTGTTCGATCAGCTCGGGGGGGTCCTGGAGGTCGCCGTCGAGGAGGATGACCGCGTCGCCGCGGGCGATTCGCATCCCACTGGTGAAGGAGCTCTGGGAGCCGAAGTTTCGTGTGTGATGGATGGCGATTACTTTCTTGTCCCGGGTGCACAGTTCCGCGAGGATGTCTCGCGTGTTGTCGGGGCTGCAGTCGTTCACGAAGATGATCTCGTAGTCCACGCCGATCTTTTTGAAGACGGTCGTTAGACGCTGGTGCATGACAGGAATTGCAGGGGCATCACGGTAACAGGCGATTATCGCGCTTAGCTTTTTCTGCGCAGTGTGGGTGTTCACGTGCTCGCTTTCTCCTCTCTTCTGACGGCCTCGGCGCTCATGCCTTTGTCGCCACGACAATGATATCAAAAGCGAAAAGGGGTTTAAGGAAATATCCCAGGCAATACTCCACCGGGTACACGTATTTCAGATACCGCCGGTACAGGGGGGATTCCTGCAGCTCTTTCCTGTTGCGGGAGTTTCCGGGGCGGTCGAGCCGGTACCATCGCTTGATCAGGGGCAGGAAAGCCCGGATGAAGAACGGGTCGTAGTCGACGCCGACAATGGAACAGCCGGCGGCGCGAACGAGCTCCTTTGCCGTCTTGAATGTGAAGAACCGGATGTGTGTTCTGTCCATGACTCCCGTGTCGATGTAATTGAATCTGCCGAAGAGGAGCGAGAGTCTGTTTGTCCACACCGCCACGTTGGGCACCGCGACGATGACGCGGCCGCCCGGCTTCAGAAATGTCAGGTAGTGCTTCAGGATGGAAAGCGGGTCGTAGAGGTGCTCCAGAATGTGCGAGAAGATGATGTAGTCGAACGTCTGCCCCCCGATCTCATGGCCTACCTTCTCCAATTGCGTGATGTCGCAATGAATCATCCTCGACATCTTGGGGAAGGCCTCGCGCGCCGCAGCTTCGCTCCTCTCTATTCCCCAGACTGTGTATCCCTTGCTCTGAATAGCCTGGGCGACCGTGCCGAGGCCGCATGCCACGTCAAGGACCATCCCGGGCGATGATCCTGTATGGGGAGGAATCTGCTTGATGAGGCCGACGTACGCCTCCTCAAGATACGGATACTGTTCTTTGTTCAGATTGATCATATCGTGTGCGCCCGTGCAGCACATTATAGTGAGTTCCGCCCCCGCAATAAAGTTGAAAACATGGAAATATTTGGGATTTGGGAAAAGATCAGGAAAAGATCAGGGTCACACCCTAAATAATAAGTAATACAGATTGAAAAAAGGATTGATGTGTACTAAAGTTACAGAATGGTAAGACCATTCAGGATAGAGTATCCCAACGCCTGGTATCATGTAACCTGCCGGGGAATTGAACGATCAAGTATTTTTCGGGATGATAATGACCAAAAGAGATTCCTTGAAGCTTTGGGGAAAAGCACAGAGGTATTCAGAGTGGAAGTGCATAGCTATGTGCTGATGAGCAATCACTTCCATTTTTTATTGAAGACACCAGAGGCGAATCTAAGCCGTTTCATGCAGCGCTTTAATACGGCATACACCACCTATTTCAATCTCCGCCATAAGAGGGCAGGACATTTATACCAGGGAAGATATAAAGCGCTTCTTGTGGAAGCGGATGCGTATTTACTGGAGCTGAGCCGATATATTCATCTTAATCCTGTCCGGATAAAGAAATACTGTGAGCTTCCGACAGCAGAGCAATGGGATATGCTCAAGAAGTATCGCTGGAGTAGCTTGTGCGCCTACATCAGGGGTAACGGCAGAGATGAATTTATGCATTATGGCATGGTGTTAGATTATATGGGTGGAGATGACAGAAAGGGGAGGGAGAGATATCAGGATTTTGTCGTAAAGGGATTGTCTGGCAAATTGGAAAGCCCCCTGAAAGCGGCAAGAGAGAACGCGATCCTGGGATCGGATAGTTTTGTTGTATGGGTGAAGGAGCTATTCCTTTCTGGGGAGGGATTTAGGCCTCAAGCCTACTCTCACTTGAAGACAATCAGGGAGCCGGTGGAAATCAGGAAGATAGCGGAAGCGGTGGCCAGAGAATATGGGATTGAAGCGGAGGAGATTATCAAGAAGAGGTCGAAGTTCAGGGAAGCTCGACAAGTGTTGCTGGAAATCAGTTACCGTCTTAATTTGAGGAAGAAAAGCATGCGTCAGATGGGTGCTGAGTTGGGTGGAATCAGTGGGGAACAAATTAGTCAAGCACACAATGCTATTCAGGCGAAGCTTCAGCGAGATAGCAGATTGCAAAGAAGAATAGAGACACTATTTAGTCAGCTTCAACTTATTATTTAGGGTGTGACCCTGATGATTCCTATCTCCAACTGTCGCATTGAGGGTAAACCTTATGGCCTGCGCACATGACCGGTCCGCTCCGGATAGCCGTTCCGCGGCCGCGCCGCGTCTGAGCGACTGGCATTGCATCGCGATCCTCCTTGCCCTCACGGCTCTCCTCTTCAGGAAGGCGCTCTTCAGCAGCCAGGTGATACTCAGCCATCCCGTCTTCCTCGACCTCACCCACAGCCTCTACTCGTGGAGGAAGTTCGGCTTCTCCCTTCTGCGGCAGGGTGTGATTCCGCTCTGGAACCCATACTCGTTCTGCGGCACTCCGTTCGTGGCGAACTGGCACTCGGCGGTCTTCTATCCCCCGAACCTCGTCTTTCTCTTTTTGCCCGCGCACGAGGGGATCAACTGGTCGATTGCGTTTCACTTCTTCCTCGCGGCGGCGCTCACCTACGCGTTCATGCGTTACCTTGTGAACGACCGCATCAGCGCCCTGCTCTCGGGTCTGACATTCGTTTTCTCCGGCCCCTACATCGTGCAGCTCTTCCCGGGCCACGTCTTTAACCCGTTGCCGTGGCTCCCGCTCTCGTTCCTCATCGCGGAGATTGCGATCCGGAAGGGCAGAATTGTCTACTATGTCCTTTGCGGGACCGTGCTCGCGATCCAGATCCTTGCGGGCCATCCCCAGTACGCATTCTACTGCCTCGGGGGACTCGTTCTCTATATCCTGTATCGCGCATCCTGCGCCTGTCGTGATGGGAAGAGCCTGAAGCCGCTCGGCATCGCGTGCATCGGCCTCGCGATTCTCCTCGCCGTGGGATTCTCCCTTTCTGCGGTGCAACTTTTCCCGAGCCTCGAGTTCGCCGGGCAATCGAGCCGCGCGCTCCTGAAGGGGCCTGAGTCTGTCCGTGAAATTTCATTTCCCCCCGAGAATCTCGCCACCCTCCTCGCACCGGGTTTCTGGGGCGATATGCACGGGGTCCGGTACTGGGGGAGATGGTTGCTTTGGGAGACCTGCATCTATATCGGCATCCTGCCGCTACTGCTCGCTATCGCGGCCGCCTTGCTGATGAGAAACCGATATACATATTTCTTCCTGGGCCTGGCCGCCCTTTCGCTCGTGCTCTCGTTCGGAGCGTACTCGCCACTCTTTAATTTCCTCTATTATCATATCCCCGGGTTCAACCTCTTCAGGGGGCAGGCAAAGTTCATTTTCCTGACGACATTCTCGCTCGCGGTCCTCGCGGGATACGGTTGTTCCCTCATCACTCACGCGACCGATCGAAAAAAAGGACTCATCTATCTGGGCGTTGGAACGGTCGTTCTGTCGGGCGCCGTATTTTTGATCTGCGCGCTGCTTTCCACGGGCGGGGGAGAGCAGTCGCCGCTGTGGAATCGGATTGTGCAGTACAGGGAACTTCTCGGTTTTGAGGGAACGCCTCCGCTCAGCCGGGGCGAAGGCATGATATTTTCCAGCGCGTACCATGTGGCGTTCAAAGGGCTTCTCATCGCCGGGCTGTGGCTCGCGGTATCCGGCATTGTCCTCTGTGCCGTGGCAGGAGGATGGCTCCCCTGCGGGATCGCGGCAATACTGATTGTTGCTATTTCGCTGACCGACCTGTGGTCGTTTGGCGCAAAGTACATCATGGTGAGCCCCCTCGCGGCGTGTCACTGGCCCCGGCAGATCACGGAAGCGCTGAAAGCCGACGGCTCTCTCTATCGCGTATGTTCGCCCAATATCGCGGTGCCCGGGACAAACCAGAATATAAACGAGGGCATCTATGCTATAGACGGGTATGAGACAAACAACGTGGGCGTGTACAAAGAGTACGTCGACTATTCGCAGGGAGTATCGCCCGCGCAGCAGTTGACATTTTCCATCAACAAGATCACCCCGCTGCTGGAGGCGCTGAACCTCAAATACGTTCTTCTGCCCTCGGCGGAATCTTTTGTGAAGTCCGGCTACAACATGTTTTCCCGGGACAACCAGGTATCCATTTATGAGCGGGTGAATCCCTCGCCGCGCGCCTACATCGTCCATGGCGCTCTCGTCATCCCGGACGGCGGAGACGCCCTCTCAGAGCTGGCGAAAAGCGGACACGACCCCATGCGCGCGGTGGTCCTGGACCGGGATCCCGGGGTCCTCATCCCCGCCGGCGGACCCCAGGCCGGGGAGGATGTCGAGATTACGAGCTATAGCCCGAATAGCGTTGTCGCGCGCGCGCGGCTTGCCATGCCGGGGTTTCTCGTTCTCAAGGATGTCTTCTATCCCGGCTGGAAGGCTTATGTTGACGGGCGGGAGCAGCCGGTTCGCCGCGCCGACTACGCATTCAGGGCGGTCTATTGCGAGGGCGGAAGGCACACGGTGCAGTTCAGTTACGACCCCCGCTCTTTCGCCGTCGGGGCGAGGGTGAGTGTGGTGAGCGCGGTCCTCGTGGCGTTATGGCTGCTATTCCCGGCGATATTGTTCGGAGGATATCGTAAACACCCCCCTCCTGACCTCCCCCCCTCAGAGGGGGGAGGGAATAATAATGGATCGGGCTTTGCAACTTCCCTCTCCAGAGGGGAGAGAGTAGCGGCGGGTCTCGGGGGGAAGATTAGTTAGCGCAGCCCGGACAAAAAGGGAAAGGACCGTTGATTTGCAGGGGTTCGACGAACTTGTCCTGAGCATTTCGGCTGCGCTCAGTATAAACTCAGCCGAAGGATCGAACCCGGGCGTGATAAATTCCGCCCCTACAACATAGAAAAACCATACCCTTAGTCGAATTGACCCAGTGGCAAAATTATAACTGGTCATTCGCAGGTGGGAAATATTGCATAGCACGTTGTCGCATAGCGCGGACATAGGCCGCAACCGAATCTATCTGTGTGTATCGGTGTTCTATCTGTGTCTATCTGTGATGCACATTGAAGATTTAACGAGCACCACAGATACACATAGATAACTGCGGATGAACACAGATAAAGCCATATACTGGGAAAGAGTTACGGATTCAGATGTAATAATCTCTGCCAAAGAACAAACATTTTGATGTTTGCAGTACACTGTTAAATTAGTTTTTACTGATATAAATGCCGTACGCATTATGTCATTGCGAGGATCCCGCCGAGGCGGGAGACGAAGCAATCTATTTTTATCTTTTAACAACGAGATTGCCGCGCCCTTTGGGCTCGCAATGACAGGTTACCTCGTAAGAATTAACTTAACAGTGTAGTAGTATAGTGTGACAATTAGCCGCAACCGAATCTATCTGTGTGCATCAGTGTTAAATCTGTGTGTATCTGTGATGCACATTGAAGATTTAACGAGCACCACAGATACACATAGATAACTGCGGATGAACACAGATAAAGCCATATACTGGGAAAGAGTTACGGATTCAGATGTAATAATCTCTGCCCAAGAACAAACATTTTTACGCGAATAGTGCAGAGAACGGCGAGAAGATTCTATTCGGCCTCTGCAGCAGTATCTCTTTCCGGGGCATTGAGGAGGTCTGCTTGGTGAATACACACTTCAGGAAAGACGGTGCGGAGCGCGGATCATGGAGAAAAAACGTATGACTGATCATCCGAGGACACCGCATCGTGCATTTCTCCTGCTCATGGGGCTTTCGCTCCTCATCATGGCCCCGATGGTGATATATCCCTGCGGCCGGGACCAGGGAATGTTCGGGTATACGGGGCGCATGGTGCTCCATGGAGCGGTGCCGTTCAGGGATTTTTGGGATCCGAAACCCCCCGCGATTTATTACACCTATGCTCTGGGAGAGTTGCTCTTTGGCTACTCGATGATCGCGGTGCGAGTGCTGGATATCCTCTGGCAGTTGGCTGTCGCGGCGGTACTTTTCCATATTACCCGGAGGCTCTCAAAAAATAACCTCCAGGCGGTGGTTGCAGGGCTCCTCTATGTGGTCTCGTACGCAAGCAGGGGATGGTGGAACACCGCGCAGCCCGACGATTTTCTCAATCTTCCCGCTGCCCTCGGCATTCTATTTTTTATGATGGCGCTGGAGCGTCAACGGATCGCATGGTTATCGGTTATGATCGGCATGCTCGCGGGAGCGGCGTTCTACTTCAGGTATCCCATGGGCGCGCTACTCGCTGTTTTTATGTGCGTCATCCTGGTCGTGCAGGGAATGAACAGGAGGACGGTGGGTGCGATTGTCGCCATGGGGGGGGGATTTGTCCTCCTTGCCGGAGGCTACGCCCTCTATCTCTATCTGGCCGGAGCGTGGGGAAAGTTTTTCTACACGGAGTTTATCTGGACCAGGGGATACACTGGCTTGGGAGGGACGCCGCGCACTTTTGCGGGCGTAGTGCATCTCGTGGATATTCTCCATTCGCACTTCAGTGTCGTGGGTCTCATTTTCCTCGCTCTTCCGACCTATCTCTGGGCGATAAAAAGGGATGCACGCGACATTCGCGTGCAACTGATTGCCCTCTGGGTTCTCGTGGCGCTGGTGAATCTATACCTGGAGAACAAATTTTATATATACCATTTCGCGCCGCTCCTGGCGCCGCTCGCGATAGGCGCGTCGGGTGTGGTGTCCGTCCCTTTTGAAACCAGAAGGCGCCTCGGACTGAGAACCTCCTGCGGGCTGTTCGTGCTGTGTGTGGTCCTGGCATCTCTGGCGGTTGTGAATACGCGCTACGGCATCTACTGCCTCCAGACCTACCGGGACAGCGTGGATGCGCTCGCCGGGAAGCTGCTCGGAGGCAAGGGGCTGGATGATTATTACATGAACGTGAGATTCACCTCTGATGATTTTTCGCTCCCCGCCGACCGGGTGGTGGCGAGGTATCTGGATGAACACACGCGCCCTGACGAGACGGTCTTCATATGGGGCTGCGAGACACTCGTCTACTACCTCGCCCAGAGGCGCGCCGTATCGCCCTTTATCCATAATTTCCCCTTCCGCTGTCCATGGACCCCCGACCGCTTCGGAGTGGAGCTGCTCTCGGCTCTCTCACGCGAAAAGCCCGACTATTTCCTGGTCGTTCGCAATGACCCCACGTGGTGGGCGACCGGGACGCATGAAGACTCACTGGGGGCGCTGAGAAGATATCCGCAGATAGAGATGTTCTTGGTGGAGAACTATTCATTCGAAACGTCGATTGAGGATTTTCTCATTTACAAAAGAACAGGCGCTCCGCGGGAGGGGCGTGCGGCGGGCTTCCCCACTTCCCGACGCTAATCCCGGGACCACGAACGAACACGGATTGACACGGTGTAATGGTTAGAAGAATGGGCTCTCTTTCAATTTGTGTGGGTAAATATTCTTTTCCCTCCCCCTTTGAGGGGGGAGGGAATGGCTAAAGTAACCCACACAAAACGGAAGAGAGCCAAAGAATGTAACCGCGGATTACGCGGATTGGAAAAGATGAAGGGATAGTAACCACTGATGAACAGGGATGGGCACGGCAGCTTAAAGTTGAGCAAGGAGTTTTGGGGCTTTTAATAGCAGGTCTTCTGGAGTTGTTTGAATCCGCATAATCAGCAAAATCCGCGGTTAAAAAGTGATTAAAGAGTTCTAACCGCGGATTACGCGGATTGCGCGGATTGAAAAAGATGAAGGGATAGTAAACATCGATGAACAGGGATGGGCACGGTTAAGAGGTTTCTCAGTGTTAATCCGTGTTTATCTGTTGTTGTAGTGAAATTTAATCAGGCTTCGCAATTGTGGGAGGGGGGGAAAAGCAATTTAGCTATCGAGCTATCAAGCTATCAAAATAAGAGCATACTGTGGGAGGGGCGTCCTCGCCCCGATCGTCATTGTTGGAGGGCTTTCTGGGCTCGATCGCGGCTGAAAGCCGCTCCCCAATTTATTTAAATTCCCAGGTATTTAACGCGTGTATCTGCGTGCTCTGCGTTCATCTGCGTCCTGAACAGCAGTTAATGTTTGGACGTGGATAGCGCTGATTGGGCGGATTAGAAAAGGCTGAATCACTGAGGACTCTGAGATATTGTTTCAGAATCTTCAGTGTTCTCAGATGAATAGATCGGGCTAGCATACTAATGGCTGCGCAACTCAACAACGACAACGGCGGGGGGAATAAACGATGCGTCTCTCTGGGCCCGTTCCTATGCATCGCCGTCTGTGCACACCTCTTCCTCGCGCTCCATAACTATTGCGGCGTCGACGGGGCCAACTTCTTCAGCTACTACAGCCAGTACGCGTTCGGCCTCTCCGGGGGGCGCTGCAACTATTTCAGCGCGTCGTTTAGCGCGCTCGCCGTGCCGCACGTGATCTCCTGTCTCCTGCGCGTCCCCCTTGTCGCGTGCGCCAAGTTCCTCCAGTCGGTCTTCTGGATCTGGTGCTCATATCTCGTCGTCACGATGTTGCCGAAACACGCGCGCGGGGGGAGAGTGCGGTGGTTCCTTTTTCTCGCGCTCAATCCCGTCGCGATCTTCAATATCCACTACCACGTCCAATACGATGCGCTGGCGCTCTTCCTCATGGTGGCGGGGCTCGACTGCTACAGGCGTAAGGGCGCCGCGGCGCGGCTGCTCGCCGGGCTCTGTTGGGCGCTGGCCGTGAGCGTGAAGACATATCCCGCGCTCCTCCTTCCGCTCTTTCTTTTTGACCGGAGAGAGCCCGTGAGGGGAAAGGCGCTCTTCTACTGCTCTTTACTTCTTTTTTTCCTGATCCCCGAGATACCATGGATCTGCCGTGTCGGCTGGTCGCAAACATTCCTGCCGGCCCTCGGCTACCAGGGTTTCCACCGGTTCGGCCTGTACCTCCTGACCGGGGCCTCCGGTGAGGGATGGGCGGGGAAGGCAAGCGCTCTCACGGACAGCGCCATGCCGGCGCTCGCCGCCGTAGTACTGATCCTGGTCGGAACGCTCATCCGGAGGGGGAGGGCGTCTCTCTTCCAGGGCATCGGACTTTTCCTCGCCCTCCTCCTGTTGGTCTCCACGAGGAATGCGCCGCAATATTTTATCTTCGTCATCCCGTTCCTCATTCTTTTCAGAAGCAGGGGCGCGCTGGTATTTGCCAATGCGGCGTATGCGGTTATCCTCGCCTTCTTCTATCTCCTCGACAAGGAGATGAGCGGGAGTTACTGTCTTTTGAACTGTCTCCATGCCGTTTCCATCGGCGGCGGAGCCCTGGCATTCTGGGGAAGGCTCTCCCCATGGATCTCCCGGTACGTATGGGGATGCGCCTTCATAATCGCATCCGGCGTTTTCTCATGGGCATACTGGCCTGCCCGCGGTGAGGTTAAAGATGATCCTGTCCCCGCGGCGTCAAGGGGGAAGAAGTCCACCGCCCCTCTCTGGATTGTTCTCTCCGCGCTCTGGGGACTCTCGCTCTTGAGCGCGCATTTTCGCGGGAATCCGTTCTCCATGCCGCCCAACGGGCTCCCCGATATTCTCAACTGCAACACCGTGCTCGAACCGGCCTCGACCCTCGCCTGGTACGGGAGCCGCGGCGAGTACGAACTGAGGTTCACAGGTCTCTCGCCGGGCGACGCGGTTCTTGTCTCGGGTGATTCATACTTCCGGGTCAGGATCGGGGACCGTACCATCGGGCCGTTCCGGGGCGACGGGAACAAACTCTACAGTTTCTGGTGGGGGATATCGTATTCCCTCTCCTATGACGATCTGGAGAAGAACAACTTCCTCGTCGGGGTCACCAACCAACTCTGCTCGATCCGCGGCGAGAATACGGTGATGGCGAGGCTCGGCGGGAACGGGAGAGACTGGATCCCCAACGGCCACGGCCTGGAGGGGAAGGTCCAGGTGATGCGATGCGCCCTCAATGGGGTGCCCTGCGATGTGACGCAGGGGGAACGCCTGGGATGGCAGGATACCGGGTGGCTTACTCTGAGCCCGAGCATCGTCCCCGCGGGAGGGCATTCGGCAGTCAATATCTTCACTATTCTGCTGGCGTACCTCGTGGTATTCTTTAGCATCGTAACTCCTCGGCTGGATGTATCTTAAGGGGCAGAGGCTATAATTCAGTGCCATTCAGGACGCAGATGAACGCAGAACACGCAGATATAATAAGAGGTTCTCTTCCATTTTGTGTGGGCAAATATACTTTTACTCTCCCCCTGTGAAGGGGGAGGGAATAGGTAGGTAAAGTAATTCACACTAAACGAAAGAGACCCTAAAAGATTCTAGTAATAATGATCAAGGACGGATGCCGCTTTCTTGTTTATCTGCGCAAATCTGCGTCCAACCTTTCCAGGACACAGGTGAACGCAGAACACGCAGATACAAAGCTAATCTGCGCTGTCTGTGTACTAATGTAACGGAGATGGCTTGATGAATAGCCGGAATACTGACACTTTGCATCTCACGGCACTCGTGCTCCTGCTCGTGTTCGCCTACGCGTATTTTCTGCCGCCATCCTCGCCCGAGAAATTCGGAACGAACAACAGCGTGCGTTTCTACCTCACCAAGAGTCTTACGCTCGATGGGAGCTTTACCATTGAAAAATATTACCGGGGCGGCATAGACGCGGCGCTCTATAACGGACACTACTATTCCGGCAAGGCCCCCGCAGCATCCTTCCTCGCGGTGCCCGTCTTCTGGCTTGTCTGGCATGTTGCGGATGATGCGATTCCTGAGTGGCTCTACCTGTACCTTGTCCAGCTTGTGGTTATCTCTCTCCCGAGCGTTCTGCTTGCCCTTTTGCTCCACGGCTTTCTTGTGCGGATCGGCGCGCCATGCCGCGTTGCGGATCTTCTTGTCGTCGGCTACAGCCTGGGCACCATGGCATTCCCCTACAGCACACAGTTCATGGGACACCAGATTGCCGCGGTCTTTCTCTTCGGGTGTTTTACGAGTCTGTTGAGATGGCGAGAATACGAGACGGCGAGTGGACGAAACGGAGAGCCGGAGAGCCGGAGAGCCGGCGACCATCGAAACTCTGAATCGCCGACTCGCCCCACCGCCCCATCGCCCACTCGTACTTTCCCCCCGCTGCTGCTGGCGGGCCTCTTCGCCGGCCTCGCCGTCGCAGCCGACTACCAGGTGGCGCTCGTGGTGTGCATACTGGTGCTCTTCACGATATTCTCTTTTCGCCGTCTTGGGGCGGTGTTCCTGTTTGCGCTCGGCTGCATCCCCGGCGTTATTTTTATTCTGTTGTATAATTACGCTTCTTTCGGCGATCCGCTCAGTTTCCCCTATGCGCATGAAGCGATGCCGATCGCGAGGGAAGTCCAGTCAAAGGGCCTCTTTGGTGTGAAGCTGCCGCAGCTGGTGCCGCTCCTGATGCTGCTGTTCAGTCCGTGGAGGGGGCTGTTCTTTGTCTCGCCTTTTCTTCTGCTCTCGATTCCCGGCCTTTATTGTCTCGCAACACAACCTCAGGAGAGCGGCGATTTCTGTCGAGGGGCTGGCGTGAGCGGGAAACGGCTCTTTTGGATCTGCGGCCTTGCGGTGGCGGGGTATCTGCTCTTCAACTCATCATACACGGCATGGTCGGGCGGTTCAGGATATGGGCCGAGGTTCCTCGTGCCCATCCTCCCGTTCGCGGTGATCCCGATTTTGGCGGTCATGGGATCAGGCTCGAAGAGGTACTACTGGCTGCTCGTGCTGCTTGTTCTCTATTCGGTTGCATTCCAATGCGTGGGTACCGCAGGCGGCCCTCTCGCGCATGAGTATATCCGGAATCCCGTGAGGGAGTTCCTGTTGCCCTATGTGCTGAGAGGGAACGTCAGGCCGAACTGGTGCACGCTCGCGGGGTTCAGGGCGGGGCCAAGCATGGTGCTGTTCGCCGCTCTCCTGGCGTCGGGGATTACACTTTTTATCGCAACGGGGAGGAGGGGCTCCAGCGGAATGGCGCGGCGCGCCGGGATGGGGGAGAAACTTTTATGGTGGCTCTGCCTGTTGGGGGCGCTGGCGATGGGGCTCCTCTTCATCTTTCACAGGACTGAGGAGACCGCATACAGATATGCGGTGATAGGACACAGCTATGACTGGTCGGGGGACCCCGAGGCTGCAATCCCCTGCTTTGAAAAATCGCTCCAGATGGATCCCGGCAACCCGCTTGTGCTCAATGACCTCACCCTGATCCTCGCCGAGAGGGGGTCCTATGAGAGGGCGCTGGCGGTCAATCTGCGCGCCCTTGCCGTGCGGCAGGGGGACCCGGAGATTCGGGCACGCGCCGATCTGCTTTCTCGAATTGTGGATATTTCGAATGCGATAGACGCTCCCCCTCGACGGAAAGAGCTCCTGAGAGAGCGCGCCGCACTCCTCGAGAAACTCGGCTGCCCCGCTGCGGCGCAAAGAGACCGGGAAGAGGCTGAGAGAGGGGAGGCAAATACGGGGGCAATGACAAATAGCAAATGACAAATGACAAAACAGATTTATAGTACGTTGTGCCAATGGGAAGTTATGTTATCTCAGTGTGGATGAATGAATAAGATCAAAATTTTTTCTGCATTTGCGGAATAATCCGCGTAATCGGCGAAATCCACGGTTAAAAACATATAACCACTGAGGCCACTGAGATCTCTGAGATAGTGTTTCAGTGCCTTCAGTGTTCTCAGTGGTTAATAACTTTTATTCTGTCATTTGGATTTTGTCATTTATCATTCGTCTGTAGGGAGGGATCGATGAAGGGTTTTGCAACATCCAGGAAAAATATTCCGGTATCCAAGAAAGGGCAAGTTCCATCCCGGGGACAGTACGCGGGGGGGCATCGGCTTGCGCTTTCCATATTTTCTGTGGTGGCGCTGCTTTTCTGGTTGCCCGTGGCGGCGCATATGGACTACTGGGGAAGCGACATGTGGCATAGGGCCTTCATGCTGGCGGGGGCCGCCCGAAAGACGATTCTCCAGTACTGGCAGATCCCGTACTGGAATCCCTACATGTCGGGAGGGGCGCCGCTCCTCGCGAATCCCGCCTCCTCCTTTCTCTCCCCGACGTTCATCCTCGTCCTCGTCGCCGGTGTTGTCACCGGGCTCAAGCTGAGGATACTGCTCGCGCTCTGGATCGGACTGTGCGGGGGATATTTCCTCGGCCGAAAGATCGCCCCGGGGCGTTTCGCGCCGTACCTCTGTTCTTTTGTATTCATGCTCGGCAGCTGGTATCCGCTCTACATGTCGCGCTGGCACGACGAGTTCATCCCTTTTGTATATTTGCCGTGGCTCCTCCTCTTCCTCTGCTTGGGCGCCGAGAGACGGCGATGGTGCGCCGCCGGCGGCCTCACCCTCGCTCTCATGTTCTTCGAGGGAGGGGTGTACCCGGTGCCCTATGCGGTGCTCTTCATCGTGTTCTATGCGATCCTCCAGTCGATTCGGGAGCGGAACCGAAGATTTCTCACGAGCCTTTTGCGCGTGCTTATTCTCGGGCTTCTCGTCAGCGGGATCAAGCTGCTCCCGGCCATTGTTCTTCACCTGAAATATCCGCGCCCGACATTCTGGCAGGAGCCGGTCCTCCCGTTCGCGGCAATACCGAGGATGTTGTGGGGGGGAGACCAGTTGTCAGAGACGAATTTCAAGGGAGCGTGGCTTGGCTGGTGGGAATACGGTATGTACGTGGGTATTCTCCCCTCCATCCTCGCCGGATTCGGCGCACTCGTTCTCTGGCGGCGCTCATGGACTGTGGGGCTCACCGGCCTGATATTCGGGAGCCTCATATTCGGCGACTACGGCATCTTCTCCGCCTGGCACTGGATTCATAAATTGCCCGTCTTTTCGTCACTGCACGACCCTGTGCGGTTCCACATCGTCGTCGTTTTTTGCATATCGATCCTCGCAGCGGAGGCGATCTCCTACATCGAGCAGAAGCGAGCGGGGCCCGGTCCGCGGATCGTGAATGCGGTGCTGCTGTTGTTCGTGGTGTGGACGGCCGTCGATTTCTGGCAGGTCTGCGGACCTTTGTACGCGCGCATATCAAGCACCCCGCCGCTTACGCCGAATAGAACGGGTACGTTTCGCCAGGCCAAGTTGCCCAAGGCGGATCAGCAGGGGCCGCTTTCCTACCTGCTCTTCCTTCAAAACGAGGGGCTCGTGAACAACTATGAACCCCTCGAATTGCCCTCGGTGACGGTGAAGGCGTTCGATGAGCCGGGCTACATGGGCGAGGCATGGCTCGAGGGCTCGGAGGGGGAGTTTATGCTCAGGCAGTGGACCCCGAACCGGCTCTGCTTCCGTGTGAAGGTGGGGGACGGAGCGACGGTACTCGTCAATCAGCGCTACGACGAAGGCTGGCGTTTGCTGAACGGGCAAGAGGTGATCTCCGTGCACGGGATCCTGGGGGTGCCTATCTCGCCGCCGGGGCGCACTCTCTGCATGGCATATCTTCCGCCGCTGTTTTACCCCGGCTGTATCCTCTCTATAATAGGCGCTTTTTACGCCACTCTCCTATGGCGGAGGAGATAACGCGTCCTCCCAGCACTCCGGGTCACGCCGCGCAAGGACCGCAGCCAAATTTATCTGTGTGCATCGGTGTTCTATCTGTGTTTATCTCTGTCGGCAGACAGGGCAGGCAGGCGCGATATCCGCGTCCAAACATTAACTGCTGTTCGGGACGCAGATGAACGCAGATACACGCGTTAAATACCTGGGAATTTAAATAAATTGGGGAGCGGCTTTCAGCCGCGATCGAGCCCAGAAAGCCCTCCAACAATGACGATCGGGGCGAGGACGCCCCTCCCACAGTATGCTCTTATTTTGATAGATTGATAGCTCGATAGCTAAATTGCTTTCCCCCCCCTCCCACAATTGAGAAGCCGGATTGAAAATAAAGAGGTTGCATCAAAATTCTCTGTGATCTCTGTGCTCTCGGTGGCGAACATAAAAGTTGCGAAGACTAATCTACCCTCCCGGCACTCCCGGTCACGCCATCACGCGGGATCAACGCGGGGCGGGGGTGCGGAAAACCATTTCATTGAGGACAAGCTGGCTGTTCCGGTAGACCGTCTTCGTTGCCGACGGGTCGAAGGTGAGCGCGCTCCTCGTTTTTCCGGTGTAGAATCCGAACTCCGCGGAGTCGATATAGAGCAGCCTCTTTATTTTTCCCTGGTTGACGAGGGCGCCGATGATGGCGGGATTGGAAATGAGGTGCGACGGGTATTGCCTTGAGTAGAGCTTCAGATACTGGTCGATCAAGCCAAAGACATGGGATTCGCGTTGCATCAGCATCGGCGAGAGAAAATAGGTTCCTTCCGTGAAGTAGCCGTCCGCCCTCTTCGCAAGGTCGTATATTCCACGGTGGTCGAAGTAGAAGTAGATCTTGTTGTAGTACGGCCAGGGCTTGGCGGACGGACGATAGGGGATGGAGTTGTTGGTAATCCCTATGAGGAGGCGCGTGCTCCTGATATTCGAGCCCACGAGCACGCTGAAGAAGATCAGGAGGAAAGCGGACAGGCGAACGCCGGCGGGGCGCACACGCTCATCCTCGCCGCGCAACATCGAATCCCAGAAGATGCCGATGGTGAGAAAAACCGGAAGAGTGAACGAGTCCCAGCGTTCCACCACCCAGGAATCGTACAGGAACGAGTGTCCGGCATCGCACAGGAAGAGGGCGAAGAGGATTTTGACCATCCTGTTCGCGCGCATCGCGCATGCGGATACAAGGTAAAGGGTGAAAAAAGTGGCGATCACGATGGGACCGAGGATGTCTCCGTCGTAGATATCCGTGTGGATCACCAGCTCCTGGAATGCATAGAGGCTGGAGCGGATCCCCGCGAGCACGAAGACCAGATGGTCGCTCAGGGCGGGGTGGGGGGGGGTCAGGAAAAATCTTCCCGGAACCCTGTGAAAAACCCAGAAATCGAGCTTGGAGGAAACCGGCTCCCCAGTGCTCTGCATCCAGTAAAGCAGGTACATGAGGCCGAAGGAGAGGAGCAAGCCCAGGAACCCCGCCGCGCCTACGGAGATCCTCTTTGTAGGGCGGGGAGGTTTCACCGCAACAAGCGCGAAAATTATCGGCAGGGCAACGATATTCTTGAGATGCGCGGCCATGCTGAATCCCGCCGCAATTCCCGCGAGGAAAGCCCAGCGCAGGCAATGCCGTTCGCGCAGCTCTCCCCTGATTGCGCCTGTGGCGATGAGGAGGACCGTGATGAAGACAAGGTTGAAGAAGTTGGCGAGAGGGTTGTCATCGCATGTGGTGATAAGCCACGAGTAGCCGAGCGTATAGAGCGGGACGATGCTGATCACGAGAATCACGAGGAGATTGCGCATCGTATTCCTGCCGATGAAGAAGAGGAGGGGCATGGTGAGGACGGCGCAGATCAGCGTGCATATCTTGAATCCCATCAGGTAATCCCACGCCCCGAACAACGAGTAGAGCTTCGTGATGAGGTAGACAAAAGAGAACATGAAGAGGTGAAACTTGGTGAACCATCCCTTGATGGCGATGGCGTTGAGGAACGTCATCTCGTTCTTTAACGGGTTGAGATCGACCGCCCAGTTCATGGTGTCGAGGTCGATGCAGAAGTTGCTGAAGATGGTATAGGAGTAGACGCCGGCGGTGATCGCCATCGCAATGAGGATGGGGAGCGTCCGGGTGTGGGGCGATTGTCTCTCATTCATAGCATCACAACTATACACATTCGATTGTTTTTTGAGTAGGAAAAACCGCGACGGAAAATAATGGGGCAGTTTCACGGGGATATAATAAATATCTGCACGTCTGGACAAAGTCAGCATGGCCCGGCCTGGATGAGGCATGACGGCGGGAAAAAACTACGACCATCATGGCCCGGATTGAGTATAATAACTCCCCGGTATGAAAAAGGCGATCGAGTGGTTCGCTCTTGCAGCCGTGATTGCGCTGGCGTGCGCGCTTCGTTATACGGATCCTTACTCCGTCGCAGACCTGGCAATTGTGCCCGACTCGGCGCAATACGCCATCTCGGGGTATAATCTCGCGCACGGCAAGGGGCTGTGGCTCTATATCAATAGCGTGCGGCTGCCGCTCATGTACCCCTGCGGTTTCCCGTTGATTCTCGCTTTCTGGTACGGCCTCACCGGATCAGCGCTCTATCAGGCGATTTACGTCGTCCTGGCCTTCAGTCTCCTCTCCATCGTTCTGACCTGGCTTTTCGCCCGCGCTGCATTCGGTGCGCTCACGGCGTTCTTTTCCGCCCTCCTGCTCTGTGTCGACCCGCTCTACGTGGGCTACAGCCAGGTCTTCATCAGCGACATGGTTTCGAACGCGTTTATTCTCTCCGGCCTCTGGATGGGATGGCGCGCCTCCGTGCGCGATCGGAGAAGCACGTGGCTCTGGTTCTTTGCGGGGGTGAGCTGCGGTTACGCGGCGAGCGTGCACCTGCTCAGCGGAGTCACGATCATTCCTCTCTGCGCGGCCTGTCTCTTCGGGGTGCGGCGGGGATGGCGCGAGCTGCTCTTCTCTCTTGTTCTTGTGTCGCTCGGTTTCCTCGTCGGACTCGCGCCGACGCTCGTGTACAACCAGATCGCGTTCGGAAACATTCTCACCACAGGCTATTCCTACTGGCCGCGGTGGGGGGAGGGACAGAGTAATTTCTCGCTTCATTACGCGCTGAGGAATACCGCGGTCTCGGAGCGAGGGGATCAGCGCGGGAATATCGTCTACTATCTCTGGCATTTTTTCGGCCTGAGCTGGCCCAGCCTTTTTGCCCCGTATTTCCCCTCCGTCCTCCTTCTTGCGATTATCGGGGGGACGGCCTGCTTCAGGCGGAGCGAGGCTCGCGCCCGCCGCGCATTTTGCTCCATGACCATTTCGCTCGTCCTCGTCACCCTCGCGGTCCTCTTCTGCTACTCGTTCCAGATGGCGAAGTTTTTCCTCCCCCTTGTCCCGTTCGTGTGTATCCTCGCGAGTTACGGAATCACCGTTCTGTTCGCTGCGTGCGGGGGAAGCAGCGTGCACAACCGTCTCCTGCGCATTCCGGTGGTGGTCCTCCTGGCCGTCACCGCGTGGGGGTGCGGGAAGCCTTTTGTCGGAGGGGGAAATTCGGCTCGCGCCCCGACCTGGTGGTACGAGGGGCTTATACTTCTCGACGGGATCGCTCCTCAGGACGCGTTTCTGATATCAGGGATTGACGGCGTCTACGTGACGCACTATTTCATCAGGGATACCCGGAGGACATATCTTCCGGTCTCGCGAGAGGTGGAGTATGTGAAGCAGCGCGGCCTGCCGCTCAAGGTCGCAACAGAAAATATCGCCTACCTGAACAATCTTCTCCGCCATGGCAAGAAGGTGTATATGGATGGTTTCACCTACGCCTGGTGGACGCAGCAGCGCGCCCTCCTGGAGAGGCAGTTCAGTTTTGTGCCGGTGGCTTCCTATTATGGAGGCTCCCTCGGATTATATGAATTGAGAGCGCGGGCGGAGGTCCCCGGGCGAGGATAGTTCCGATATGGAGAGATCAAGAATTCTCGTTCCGCTGCTCGCGGCAATCCTGTTGTGCTCCATCGCATGCCAGTGCGTCACCAGTTTATTGAGGGAGTCCAACATATTCGATGAAATCGCCGTCATCGAATTCGGCTCATCATTCTGGCATGACCGCCAGGTTCCGTTCCCTCCCCACCATTATCCGCTTCTGCTTCCCGTTCTGTATACCTTCCCCATGAAGTTTCTAAGCGGGGTGCGCTATCCCCCTTACCCCTCCGATCGGGTTGACGATCTCGGGCATACCTTTATGTGGAAGGTGAACAGGGGGAAGGCAGGAATCATACTCACTATCTGCCGCCTGCCGGTCGTTCTCGTTTCCGTTCTCCTCGGATTTTTCGTGTTTAGGTTTGCGCGGGAGAGCTACGGGAACGCGGGAGGGCTCCTCTCTCTCTTCCTCTACTCGCTCTCACCAAGCATCATCGCACACTCCCGCTACGTCCACCTCGACCTGGGCGGGGCATGCTTCGGATTGATCAGCGTCTACTATTTCTGGAGGTGCATGGAGAGCCCTTCAGGGAGGAGTGCGATCCTTGCGGGAGTGACCCTGGGGCTCGCGCTGCTCTCGAAGCATTCGAACCTTATTTTGCTCCCGACGTATATCGGTGTGTCCGTCGTGAAGATGATTTTTCCCCTGCGCGCGAAGGAGATGACGCGCCCTCCGCTTCGCAACACGTCTATCCCGTTGATCCGGCTTCTTGTCATATGCATACTCGCGGTCTCGGTCATAAGCCTTTTCTGCAGCTTTATAAAAAACAGCAATGAGGGATCGGCAAAGCTCCTGGAGAGGCTCGGTCCACCCTCGAGGGCGGTGAGGGTCGTTAACGCGGTTGCGGATGTCCTGTTCCTGCGCCCCTACTGGGATGGATTGAGAGAACTTCAGCGCCATGCACGGGGAGGGCACTCGGCTTTCCTCATGGGCAAATACTCATTTCGCGGATGGTGGTATTACTACTTCATCTGCTTCCTTATTAAAACTCCTGTTCCTTTTCTTGTGCTGCTCGCCACCGCGGTGTGCGGCTACAGAGGCTTTGGGAGGGCGGACCCGCTCCGTGATGCGCTGCTGATTGTGCCGGTGGCGATTATTTTCATTCTTTCCACCAGGAGCGGTCAGGATATAGGCGAGCGCCACATACTTTTTGTGTACCCGCTCCTCTTCGTCTTCCTCGGAAGGGTCGCGAACGCCGTCCCCGGGCGCGTTTTCTCGCGGAAAATCTTCCGCTATGCGGTTCCGGCTCTGTGTCTCTGGTACCTGACGGAGGCAATCATGATCTACCCTCACTATCTTGCCTACTTCAATGAATTCATTGGCGGGCCGAAGAACGGCTATAAGTACCTGGTCGATTCGAATCTGGACTGGGGGCAGGATCTCAAGGGTTTGAAGAGATACATGGATGCGCATGGCACTAAAAAGATCAAACTCGCCTATTTCGGGACGGCGGATCCTTCCTACTATGGTATAGACTATGAGTATCTGCCGTGCTCCGGCTTGCCGCGACCATCAGATTTTCGATGGAACCTGCCGGCAAAGGGATTGATGGCGATAAGCGCAACCGACCTCCAGAGCGTCTATTTCGTGAACAAGAATGTCTATGCGTGGCTGAGGAAATATAAGCCGATCGACACTATCGGCTACTCGATTTTCATATATACTATACAGTGAGGAAGAGAATCAAGATGATCTCTCCAAACAGGATTGTGATAAGGGGAATTGCGGTTGCGGTCGTGGGAATAGTCTTCATCCCTTACGTCTGGGGATACCTCCACGTTCCGCCCGGCATGGTCTACATGGGATTCGCCGACCATCCGTACGACCAGAACAGCTACCTCTCGCGCATCCAGCAGGCCTCCGAGGGAAAATTTTTCATCCGCCGCGACTTCACCCTCGAGCCTCAGCGGCCGCTCTTCTTCAATCCGTTCACCTGGACGCTCGGCGTGATCGCGGGCGTGACGGGCCTGACCCCGCTCGCCGTCTACTACGGGGCGCTCGCGTTCTACGCGTTGCTCCTATTTTACATCATCAACTGGTTTATCCGGATCTTTGTCGCCGATCCCCGCCAGCGCGTTTTTGCCTTCGCGCTCTGCGCGTTCTCGTCCGGACTCTGCTGGCTGGTCCCCCTCCGGCAGTGGGAGGTGTTGCTCAAGAAGTATAACATGGTTCCCATCGACTACTGGATCGCGGAGACCATCACCTTCGAAACGGTGTTCTCCTTCCCTCAATTTTCCCTTACGGCGGCGCTCATGCTGCTCGGCTTCGGTTTCCTGATCAAGGCGCTGAGGGGGAGCCTTGTGAAAAACAGCATCTGCGGCGGGCTCGCTATTTTTGCGCTTAGTTTTGTGCATACCGTTGACATGGTCACGGTTGCTGTCGTGCTGGCAGTATATACCGTTGTTGTATTTCTTATGTTCAAGAGGGACGGGGTGCGCACGCTCGGTGCCGTCGCGCTTCTCTCGCTCGTCGCGCTCCCCGCGTTCGGCTACATGCTCTATCTCTTCAGGACGGAGCCGGTCTTCATCCAATGGTCGAAGGAGAAGTTTATCTCACCACATTTTCTGAGCTATATCATCGGCTACGGAATCGTCCTCTTCCTCGCCGTCCCGGAGCTCGTCCGGATATTCAGAGAAGGGAGCCGTGACGACTGGTTCCTCGCCGTGTGGGTGATTGCCGTCGCCGTGCTCCTCTACGCTCCGGTCTCGTTTCAGCGGAGGCTCTCCACCGCAGTGCACATCCCGCTCTGCATCCTCGCCGCACGCGCAACATTCCGCTACGTGCTGCCGTCCCTTTTGGGGGGATTGTGGCCTCGAGGCGAACCATCCGGGCAGAGAAGAGACGCCGCGGGGGTATGCATCCTCGTCGCCCTCTTCCTCATTATGGTGCCCGCCAATATCGTGAAGATTTCCAGTTGCATCGCGGACACGAGGAGGAATCCCCTTGAGTACTACCTCTATGAAGCGGACCTGGAAGCGATGCGCTGGATGCGGGAGAATCACAACGAGGATGCCGCGATCCTCTCGACGTACAAGAGCGGCCTCTACCTTCCCGCATATACGGGCAATCGGGTATATGTCGGCCATTGGTCGGAGACGCTGAACTTTAACGAGAAGGCCGCCACCGCCGAGCGGGTCCTCTATTCCGGGAAAGAGGCTGACGCGAGGGAGTTTCTGAAGGAGCATAAAATAGACTACATTTACTTCGGCGCATTTGAGAAGATGAGGGGCCGTTTCAGCCTGGAGCACGCGCCGTTCCTCCAGGAAATATATAACCGCCGCGGGGTGAGTATATACAAAGTAAAATTATAGCAGCGGATTGAACGGGTTGCCCGGATCAGTGAATTAAGGTAATCCGTCATTTTAAAGAGAATGTTAACCATGGATGAACACGGCTAAACACGGATTAGAAAGAACTGTGATAGAGGGAGTCGCAGGGTAGAAGGCAGGAATCCTTGATAGAAAGAACAAGAAACTTACTATTAGTGGTAAAGAAAACACCGGGACCGGCGTTGTCGGTAATTAAATGAATTGGAAACAGGCATTCATATTGTGCAAGGTTCTTGTCCGATGTGCCGTGTTAATCCGTGTTAATCCGTGGTTATAGCGCATTTGTAGATTAGTATTTCAGTGGTTAAAATATCATAGCCGCGATTTTTTCATCCGCCCAATCCGCCTAATCCGCGGTTGGGAAGTTTTCGACATTTGAATTTCGCTAGGTGTCATTCTCTCTTGTTGTCGCTGTCCTCGATGAATTATTACAGCCGGGAAAGGTGATATATGTTGCGGAAATTCGAGATAGACTCGGGAAGGGTCGTGGAGAGCGCCTCGGAGGAGAGCCCTATTCTGGTGTTTGCGAATCCCGACCTGAGCGAAAAGAAGAAACTCGTTGAAACCTACAAGATCGACGAGCAGCACATAAATTACGCATTGGACCCCGAGGAGCTCGCACGGCTGGAATTGGAGCCCGGCTGCGTCTCCTGTTTCTTGAAGATCCCGAAAAACTACTCCGCGCAGGACCATTTTCTCTTCAAGGTCTCTACCTTGGGGGCATTCCTTGTTCCGGAGCGCCTTATCCTCGTGCTCGGGGAGGATATCAGCCTCTTTGACGGAAAGTCGTTCATGAAGACGACGGCCCTTTCCGACCTGCTGCTAAATCTCCTCTACAGGGTCATCTGTCATTTTTTGGGACATCTGAAGACAATCAATATGATCTGCGATGAGCTGGAAAAGAAGATCAATAGAGCGATGGAGAATAAGCACCTGATCAATCTCTTTACCCTCGAGAAGAGCCTGGTCTACTACCTCAATGCGATTAATTCAAACGGCGTTCTTATTGACAAGATCAAGCTGAACGCGGCCAGGCTCGGCTTCGATCAGGAGCGTGTGGATGCAATAAACGAGATTACTATCGAGAACACCCAGTGCTGCAAGCAGGCGGAGGTATATTCGAACATACTCGCCAGCCTCATGGATGCCCGAGTCTCCATCGTCAGCAATAATCTTAACGTCCTCATCAAGATGCTGAACATCATTACCATCGGCATCATGGTGCCGACGCTCGTGGTCTCCATCTTCTCTATGAACGTGACCCTCCCGTTTCAGCAATTCCATCACGCCTTCTGGGTCATCATGAGCTTCGCCATCATCTCCGGGCTCGGCGTATTCTTTATGTGGAAGTATTTCAGGTGGTGAACTGGATAAAAATAGCGATTAGGCGATTGGGCGATTAGGTTAAAACGGTAAGCACACAATCGCTTAATCGCTCAATCGCCTAATCGCTCAAAGAATCTCGCGCCCGGGTTTGATCGTTCGGCTGAGTTTATACTGAGCGCAGCCGAAGTACCCAGGACAAGTTCATCGGACCCCTACAAATCAACGTCACCCAAATTGAGCCATTGGGATGAGTGGGGCAGGATGAGTGGGGCGGGTTGCATATCCCGGCTCACTGCGTTATACTAATGGGCGTACTGGATAAGGGGCCGGGGATTGGATACCCTGGCCCCTTTCTACTAAGATAATCTCCTTGGGAAAGGCAATGATATGAGGAAGCTTAAGGGAATAAGGGCGGTCGTCACCGATGCCGATAACACATTGTATAGCTGGATTGAGTACATAGTCCCCAGTCTGGAGGCGATGACGGATGCGCTTTGCCGCGCCACCGGCTTCACGCGCGACGCGGTCGTAACCTCCATGAAGAAGGTGTTCAGCGCTTATAGCACCAACGAGTACGCATTTGTCCTCCAGAGCGCCGACATCTTCGAAGAGATGCGGCGGCGCGACTACCGCTGGTTCCAGGAGCATGTGATCAACGCGGCGCGTTTTTCGTTCAACCGCGCCAGAAAAACGCACCTCAATCTCTACCCCGGGGTGCACAAGACGCTGCATGTCCTCTGCAGCCACGGCATCCGCGTCATCGGGCTCAGCGACGCCCCCTCTTTTTCAGCCGAGCAGCGCCTGAAACATCTCAATGTGGATAAGTATCTCCAGGCGCTCTACGCGCTCAAGTCATACCCGGTGCCGAGGGAGAAGTCGCTCGACGAGGCGATTGTGAACAGGATGAAAATGGGCTACTATCGTTCGCACATCAACAAGGTTGTGGAACTCCCGTTGAGCTTCGAGAAACCGAGCACACTAGGGCTGAAGAAGATATTGGAGGATGAGCATCTCCGGCCCGAGAAAGTGGTGGTTATCGGAGACAGCCTGAAAAAGGACATCCGCATCGCCAGGGATATGGGGATTGCGAATGTGTGGGCGCGCTACGGCACGGTGGTGCCCAAAGAGTTGAAGGAAAAACTGAACTACTACTCCGCGCCCGAGATACAGCGGAGGAACGTTGCCCAGCCGGGCGAGGTCCCCTACGAGCCGATGTATACAGTCGACCGGTTCGACCAGCTTCTGGAGATTATCGATCTCCCGCCATGGCGCATCGAGGGAGTGACAGCGCCTCCGCCAATCCCTGCCCCGGCGCACTGAAAAGCCTTCCTTTATCATCTCCGGCTGCGGGTTTCTTTGCCGCAGAGAGGCATGACGTACAATCTCTCGGACTTTTCGCCATCAAGGCAGGGTACACTCTTTCCATTCACAACTGTATACAAAGTATACACTTTTGGCTCTCAGAGGTGTAAACAAAGTATGCAAATTGGACTTTTTTAGAATACATCGAGAATTTTCATGTTTGCGATCATCGCTGCAACTGATTCGGCGCGTGCTCATTACGACTGTTTTTATTTTTTTTTATAAACTGCAAGTTTGGCATAGAAATTGCTGTCATATTAACTGTAAACGGATTGTATGATTTTACCGCCAATGCTGTATATTTGATTTTCGCGGTAAAATGAGAGGTGTATCGCACCATACAAGAAGAAGAAGGGAGTTACCCATCCCGCCGTGGCGGGACCCTCGCCTCGGCGAGCTTTGCAAGAAACGCTCGGCTTCGGGCGGATGTGGATAACTCCTCCGCAATGAAAAATGAGGGCCAAAAATATGCAAAAGCAGGGGGGATAGAGAATATTTATAGGTAATATGCTCGGATTGGGAGAGTTAGAGAAAATTTTAAGGAAAACTTTTGACAATACCCCGGAATGAAGGAGTGATGAGAGATGAGAGCAACATTAGCGGTGGTTGTAAGCGTGATGATTGCGGCGAGTTTGTACGGCACGGTGGTTGCGGGGAACCTGGATTCCGCCGGCGCACCATCAGGGGGAAGCGGGATGTATTCACTCTCACAGATCTATGATTACCTGAACTCGGGGATAAAGGCAACACCTGTCCCCAGTTTCCAGGGACCAGGTGCAGCCCCCGGCTCGACGATGAAGACCACGAGGGAGATTTACGAGAGCATCGAGGCGAAGCACAACCAGTGCAATGTGACCGCTGCCCATGTTGAGGCAGGCTGGATGTTCTTCTGCACACAATCGGGAAGCTGGGGGGTGCAGACAGGGACATTAGTTGTACCGCCAACCCCAACACCAACCATAACCCCAACCCCATCCCCATCCTCAACCGCAACATGGTCGTTAAACGCAGCCGGCTGCAACGCCACTACCGGCTGGCATTGGTACACAACCAACGGCCGCAGTGCCTGCTGGAGCAAGACCCTCGCCGATTCAGTTTCCTGGAATAAGGGGGTGGGGAATGATAGCAGAAAGACTGGTTCCTATACCTGCACCTCCCTTGTAACATACGACCTAAAGACCCGTATGGAGGCAGCTGTTAATCAGGATTGGACCAAGATTATAACTAGTGCTGGTGATTTAAGTGCTTTGGCCATTGCAGATTGTATAGATGGCACAAAGGATCTAGTTGACTGTTCAACTAGTGTCTGCACTGGTTGGTCAAGCACCAACACCTGGCTCAGAGACTGGGCCGGAGCAGCAGGCAAATCAGCCCTGCCGTATCTGGGTGATGATGCCGGCACTATAAATGACTACAATACTGCCTGCGCGAGTAGTTCCAATGACCTGCCTTTAGCTTGTGCTACGCCTAACGCATTCTATCTGAATCGCAAAGCCTGTAGCGATGGCGATACAAACTACAGCTGGGCTGCCGCCTGTGGCTACTCCAGCGGCGATGGCTGGTCCACGATCGCGCGGCTACTGGGCTACTATTCCTGCTCCTCCCAGGACTACAACGACACGTCGGGCACGAGCGGCAACCTAGCATTTCGCGTAGTTGCGCGGCCAGCGGAATGATTTGGTTATTTGATGATTTGGAAGCCGGGGTTTTTCCCGGCTTCCAAATCGGAAATCTTTTCTGAAAAATGATTACACTACACAGAAGAGAAATTTTTTATCTAATTGAAGGAGAGGACGCGAAACGATTGGCGCGGCCCCTTGGCTTGAAGCTGGTTGAGAAAAAGGTCGTTTCTCCGGGAGGCGAGGAGGACGCACAGAATAAATGACGAAACCCGAAATCCGAAATCCAAATCAATGACGAAACCAGAATGAGGAATGACGGTTGGGAGAAAGCGTAACAGTAATTTCCAGCGGAGAAGAAAAGCTTGTAACGGGACGACGCGGCGATCCACCATTAAACGATGATTGCTTCGTCCCGCGTAGTGGGACTCGCATTGAAAATCTTTCATTATCCGCTATTTAGGAAGTTCGGAATTGAGCCATTTTTTGTTGCTCGAACAGGCTCCTTTCTATCCTACTATTTCTGGCTCAATGGAAATATCCCATCCTTCCCTGGCCCCTTCTTTCAGGTGCCTGTAGAGGAGTTATTTCTATCTTGTCATCTGAGGAACATTACCATTCTTGTATGACAAGAGTTGTAAACAAAGTATAAACTTTTGGCTCTCAGAGGTGTAAACAAAGTATGCAAATCCGACATTTCTAGAATCCACCGAGAATTTTCACCTTTGCAATCATCGTTCCAAGTGTTTGGTCTGGTACTCATTACAACTATTTTTCACTAATGAAGGAAAGATTGTTAAGTTGGCGCGGAAAATGCAGGCTAATTACTTGTGGTTTTGTGAATGTGCATCGATTGTATCACTCCTGCGGAAAGAATTATGACTCTCATTATCATTGCCTTGGCGCTCTTCGCAGCCTCCTTCGCTGATGCCGTACCCGCCAATTCTCCTTTTCCTCAATGCTATAATTTCCCATTCCCCTCCGACTTGGGGAAAAACGACTACCTCCAGCACCCATGCATGGCCCCGGCGAAGATCGGTAGGATCCTTGAAGGCAACAACTTGATCTGGGGGGAGAGCATAGGATGGATCAATCTCGGGGCGACGCACGCCGAGGTGAAGATCGGCTCAAACATATTGGCGGGTTGGATCTGGTTGGAAAACTGCGGCTGGGTGTGCCTCGGCAACGGGCATCCTCTGGATGCGAGGCGCTACTCCAACCGTGGCTCCTGTGACTGGGGAGTCAACAACGATGGTCGGGGCAAGTTGTCCGGTTTTGCCTGGTCTGAAGTCACGGGCTGGATCAGTTTCCGCACCGGTCATTCGTGTGTATGCCTGGATGAGAGCGGCCAGTTTTGCGGCTATGCGTGGGGAGAGAATGCAGGGTGGATGCATTTCGGGCCTGGCAGCACAGCGCAATATCTTGCGAAGGCGGATCCCGGGCCGTGGAGAGATATCGGGCCGGAACCGGGAGGGAGACTCGCCGGGAGGCAAAATGATTCTGAAATAAGCAGTGGCTCTGTCCCCGTCACAGGCCTGAATAACAATTATGAGAGATACAACAAGGATATCCGGACAGTCTGTCCGCTCAGGCTGGGAAAAGATGATTCCCATGCGGCTATTCGGTGTTGCGATACGCCGATTTATATAAGCAGTCTTGCCAAACTTTCTCCCATTCGCGCTCCTCCGCGTTGCGGGTATTAGCCATAGTTTCATTGCGAGTCCCACGAAGTGGGGCGTGAAAATCTCACCTTTATCAACTTCAAGATGAATCAAGAAAGGATTGGTGTCAAAATGAGAAATTTAATCGCAGCAGCTCTGAGTTTAATGTTGATGGTTGGCCTGTCATGCGTGGCTATTGCGGGGAGTCTTGACTCCCCCGGTGCCCCTTCCGCGGGGAGCGGGATGTACACGCTCCAGAACCTGTACGACTACCTGACAAGCGGAACGGAGCTCACGGTGCAGACCGGCTTCCAGGAGCCCACGTCAGGCCCCACCGCTGGCACCATGAAGACGACAAAGAAGATCGGGGATGATGTGAAATCCTTATTTGACCTGTGCGCAATCACGACTGCCGCAAATGTTGAATCGGGAATGCCATTCTTCTGCACGCAGCCGGGAAGCTGGGGAGTTCAGACGGGAACATTAAGCGTGCTGCCGAGACCGACAGCAACCCCAACCATAACCCCAACCCCAACCATAACCCCAACCCCAACACCAACGGGTACGCCGTCGCATGCTTGGTGCGTGGCGCTCGGCGGATGGTGGGGACCCGACGGCCTGGGGGGGTCGGGATGTTGGTTTGGGGCGGATAGGTGGCCGTCAGGCACGTTTGTTTCGTGCGATACAATTTGTTCGGAACATGGCGCGTTAACCTGTGATTCCAGGAACTGGAATGACACTAATTGCCAGTACTGCCTCTCCCAGCATCCCACGTTCTCTTGCAACTCCCCTTGCGGAGGTACGGTTCCACTAATGGACAACAGATCCGAGTACTGTGGACAAAGGGCAGAGGGTTGCAACCAAAATTGCAGTCAGACTTCAAACAACGACCTGCGTTTGTGCCTTTGCAAGCAGTAGCGCGATCCTCGTGATACACTACTGAGGGAATAGCGGCAGGGAGTTTGTTGTTCGCATTGCTCCCTGCCGCTGGCGGAGATAACTCCGAATCTTCGTGTAAGAAGATCCTTGCTCTTTAAGCCGGAGTAACTTCATTTTCATCTGACGAATGGATCCGGATGAAATCCCGATGATTCATCCAGATATAATGTCCGTTCGCCAGAAGACCGGGAGTTCCATGCGATGCCGCATGGCGTCGTGTCCGTTCCTAACGCTGTCTACGGTATGCAGGGCGGCCGGCGGGCGGGGATGAATGGCAACGCCGGCTTCCATCGGCGGGGAGTATGCTTTTTAAACCACGAAGGCCACAAAGAGCGCGAAGATAATATTTTTGGCTCAACACGGATTTTAGTGATCCCAAAAATCAGCAAAATATCCCTCCCCCTCAAGGGGAAGGGGATATGCAGCGATTCCATAGTTAGTATCATTTTGCGGCGCAGTTTGTTATCCAGTTTTGGCTGCGCATATTCTTCACAAAAATCTGTGTTGAGCCATATTTTCTTACTAACTATCTTTGCGACCTTCGTGCGCTTCGGGGTAGAGACACAATTTGGTTGCGGCCAGCAGGCCGCGCTGTGTGTGTATGGTGGGCGTTGAAAATTCAATATGTGTCACAGATGAACCCAGATAAGGCACAGATATATTTGGTTGCGGCCTTTGTGCCGCGCTGTGATATACTTTTCCAAAAGAACGAGATAGTGAGGAGGAGAGATGAGTGTCATTGCGCAGAGCGAACTCGAAAAGCTGTTGAAGGAGGGCGTCATCAAGGTTGAACCATTCTCTTTTGATCAGATAGGCCCTGGCTCGATCGACCTTCATCTGGGCAACGAGTTCACTGTGTTCCGGAAGGTGAGGGAGGTGTTTCACGTCACCGATGAGACCGATTACCGGACGATCAGCGAAACAATTCGTGTGAACGATTTCTTCGTGCTCATGCCGGGTGAGTCGGCTCTCGCAAAAACCGTGGAGAAGATAACCCTGCCGGATGACATTTGCGGGAGGCTCGAGGGGAGAAGCAGGTTTTCCAGGCTAGGCCTCCTCGTGCACATCACCGCCTCTTTCATGCACCCGGGGATCTCCAACCATCAGGTTCTTGAGATGTATAACGCCAGCCCCATTCCGCTGGCGGTTCACCCGGGCACGAAAATCTGTCAATTCGTATTCGAAAGGACGATTGGCAGGGGGCACTATAGCGGCAAGTTCGTGAATCAATAATCCCTGTGACCGCGGATGCACTCGGAGTATCACGAGTGAGTGCGAATTAGCCAAGCAAAGTTCGCTGATGGAAAAGATAATGAGTGTCCTAACGGAGCAGATATTTGCATTCGCAGATTAGACCGATTATGGGAAGAAGATATTGATGTTTGGATTTTCTATTGGGATGTATTTTGTCATTTGGATTTTGTCATTTGTCAGTCATCTGTTCTCAGTGATTAAAGGGTTGGTCATCTTTATGGAGGCGTTCCGATGACAATGAGGCACTGTGCTCTTTCGGCTGCATTTGTTGCAATCATCATGCTGTGCCCGCCCGCTGCGCGCGCACAATATTTCCTTAGCTATTCGGGAGACACTGCGTCGCGGGAGATACGGGATTCGCTCTCCCTTCTGACGGAGGTTGAACAGGCGATTGACACAAATCACCGCGTCCTCGCGCGGTGGCTTTTGGTCGTGACCGAGGGTATGATCAAGAATGCCCAGGGGGATATTCCCAACGCGGTCTTCAATTCCGACCTTGCGAGCGCCAAAACAGCGCTCGAAAGAAAAGAGAGTAAGAAAGCGATCCGGTATCTGGGGAAGGCGAAGTCGGAACTCGATAATCTCTCGAAGGTCTGGGACGAGGGAAATGCCGGAGAGAAGATGGCCGAGTGCCTCTCTCGCGCGGAGAAGGGCGATCTGCAGGCTTCCCTCGCGAATGTCGCTGAACTCTCCGCCCTTGTGAGGGTCGACCCGCTTCAGAAATGCATCGAGAGCGCCATATCGCAGGTGCGCGAGGCAAAGGCGAAGCATGCGCACGGGTACGAGATAGAGGCTCTCCAGGCGCTCGGCAGCGCCGCTCACTCTCTGAGGAGGGCATACCTGGCCTCGCGTCTCACTCAGGCAAAGCTCATCGTGACGCACGCGCGGCTCATGGCGGACGGCGGCAGTTGCCGGAGAGCGGCTTGGACCCTCGGGCGCGCGGAGAGGAGACTCAAGAAGGGGAGTTACATGGCGGACAGCGCAGAGGCGGACGCGATCGCAAAAATAGCCGCGGATATGAACGATGCCCGTGGGGCGGTGCGGGAGAGGACAAGCGATGCGCGTGGCAAGCTCGAGCAGGTGGAAGCGAAGATCATCGCCCTCCTCGCGAAGATTGAACCATGAACGCAGCAATGCAATTTCGGCATGCACCCTCTACACGTAATCCGCAAGTTTCAAAACCAAAAACAAATCTCCAGTGCCCAGCCTTTTCTAGCGATTGAGCGATTAGGGACTGGGCGATTGGGTTAAACCATTGAACACCTAATCGCTTAATCGCCCGGTTGCCCAATCGCTATTTGTGTTTTGGATTATTAAATTTGGTTTTTGGGCTTATTTTGAAATTTGATCTTTGAATTTTGGATTTTTACCTGTGGGGAACGCAGCAGAGAGGTGTTTATCCGCCATCTCTGGTCGTAATGGGTCACTTAGGGGTGATACATTACTAAATATGTCATTCCTGCACTTCGACTGCGCTCAGTGTAAACTCGAGCAGGAATCCAGGTTCCATACTGGATCCCCGCTTTCGCGAGGATGACAAGTGAAAGGGATACCACCAATGAGTGACTCATTACCTCGGGTTCCTGATTGCTCTTGCAATTCCGATATAAAGTTCATACTATTGCCACCCTGACCCCGCGCCTGTTCTCCTCCCTTGTAAAGGGGGAATGAATGGTAGGGGATTGTGCGGAGATTTTATTGACTGAGACATCGCTTCGCGCACTCTGAAACTTCTGTAAAGGAAAGATGTCATGGCTGAAAAGGCGCATCGAATTCCCAACAATTTCTGCGGATTGCCCGAGGAATTTTCGAGCTGGCGGAATTCGCGGGTTGTTATTATTCCGGTCCCCTACGACCTCACCTCAACATACGTCTCCGGATCGCGGAGCGGCCCCCGGGCGATCATCAACGCCTCCATGAACATGGAACAGTTTGACGAGGAACTCAAGACGGAAAATTTCCGGATCGGCATCCACACCCAGGAACAGCTCGAGACCATCGCCTCCTCGCCTGAGCCTATGATGGCGGCGATCGAGGGAGCGGTGGAGGAAGTCCTCGCTGCGGATAAGTTTCCCGTCCTGCTCGGCGGCGAGCACTCAATCACCATAGGAGCCCTTAGAGCGGTCAGGAAGAAGCACCGGCGCATCTCGATCCTGCATTTTGATGCGCACGCCGATCTGAGGGATTCGTACCAGGGGACGTCGCTCAGCCATGCCTGTGCGGGCAGGCGCGCGTCAGAGATGGGAAGGCTCGTGCAGGTGGGGATACGGAGCCTGAGCGCCGAGGAGGAGGAGTTTCGCAGCAAGTCGGAGGTACGGACATTCTTTGCCGCCGACCTTGCCAGCGGCCGCGCGCACCTCAACGAGATCATCTCGAGCATTGACGGGGATCTCTATATAACCATTGATCTCGATGTCTTCGATCCCTCGATCGTGCCGGCCACAGGGACGCCCGAGCCGGGAGGCCTCACATGGTACGACGTGACCGGGATCCTCCGGGCGGCGTGTGAGGGAAGGCGTGTGGTGGGAATGGATGTGGTAGAGCTCTGTCCGATTATGAACAGCGTCGCCTCGGATTTCCTCGCGGCGAAGCTCGTGTACCGGGCTATCGGATATGTTTTTTCCGGAGAGCTCGCGCGGATTCGGGAAAGAAAACTAAAGAAGAAATAGTGAGGGGATAACATACGGGAGGGAGATATGCTGCTTGTTCCTAAGAAGGTATTTTTTACAAATGGGGTGGGTACGCACAAGAAGGAGCTCCGATCGTTCGAGCTTGCTCTGCGCGACGCGGGGATAGAGCGATGCAACCTTGTTACCGTTTCGAGCATTCTTCCCCCCGATTGCAAGATTGTCTCGAGGGCGAAGGGGCTCGCCGATCTCGTCCCGGGCATGATCACCTTCACCGTGCTCGCACGCTGCTGTTCGAACGAGCCGCACCGGCTCATCGCGGCGAGCGTGGGCTGTGCGGTTCCCCACAAGGGATTTTACGGATACTTAAGCGAATATCACTCCTACGGAGAAACAGACGAAGTCGCCGGCAATAACGCCGAGGATATGGCGGTGGCCATGCTCGCCAGCACCCTTGGCCTCGACTTCGACGAGGACAAGAGCTGGGACCAGCAGAAAGAGGTCTATCGCATCTCCAACAAGGTTGTGCGCGCGATGAACGTCACACAATCCGCAATTATCTCCCCTTCCGCGAATTACACCACGGTAGTCGCGGCCGCCGTGTTTCTATTCTAAGAACGTGAAGCGTGAGACGTGAATCGTATCTCGTATAGCGCTTCACGAGATACGCTTCACGAGATGCGCTTCACACTCTCTGGAGTTCCTATGTCCCTATTCTCGGTATCTCCCCATAAAGAGCAGGAACTCTCCGCGCGGATGAAGAGGCTCGGGATTCGAACCAAGGATCTCGAGGAGAAGTTTATCCGCTCCTCCGGGCATGGGGGACAGAATATCAATAAGACCTCCACCTGCGTCTTCTTGCGCCATCTGCCGAGCGGCGTTTCGGTGAAGTGCCAGGAAGAGAGATCGAGGGCATTGAACCGCTTCCTGGCGCGGCGGCGGCTCGTCGAGCGTATCGATGAGATACGGCTGGGCCGGCTCAGCGACGAGCAGCAGCGGCGGGAAAAGATCCGGCGCCAGAAACGGCGGCGTTCACGACGGGCAAGGGCCAGGATGCTTGATGAGAAACGGAAGCACGGAGAGAAGAAGATGTTGAGAGCGGCGGTGAAAGATATATAGGGGAATGACAAAATCCAGGATTAAGGATTAAGCTCTAAGAATTAAGCGGGGGCATTAGAAGCTTAATCCTGTAGTTGTTATAGATAGGGTGGAAAGATTACGACCGGGACGCGCGTTCCAGTGTGCTACTCAAGAAATTACCGACCAATCGGCAAATAACAAAACTCCACAGAATGGATTTAATCTCCAATGATTAAGCGGGACAGTATAAGCTTAATCCTTAGGGCTTAATCCTTAATTCTGTATTTGTATCAACAGCCTCAGGCTTTCGGCCGTCTTGTATATCCCCTGACGAACTTCCTTGCCAACGACTCCGGGTCGCGGCGGTACTTCACGATCTCGGAGTGCATTGTGTAAAGCTGCCAGTAATCCAGGCCGGTGAGGTCCGATCTTTTGATCATCGGCATCAGCCGTGCAAGATCCTCCCTGATATGCACGCGCTTAGGGGGAATGTACGCCCCCCCGGCGGGTTTGGGTTGGTCTATCTTTGCCGCAGCAGTCTTGGCGGGTGTTGCTGCGGGAAGTGGTGAGGAGGCTGATGATTTCGACGCTTTCGTCCGGTATTTGGAGGCCAGGCGCTTTGCGCGCGCGGCCGCCCTTGCGGCGCGCTCTTTTGCCTTTGCGGCCTGTGCGGCTGCGCGAGCCTTATCCTTCGCGGTGCGCGCTCTCTCCTTTGCTGCGTCGGCCCTCGTCCTCGCTTCATCCTTTTTCATGTCGAGCTCCTGGGTGCGCTTCACGCTCTGGGCCTCTTTTCCCGTGAGGGTTGCGGGCTCGCCTTTGGGAGCGGCTGCGGGCTGCACCGTCCCCAGACCCTTTCCCGGCTCGTACCCTCTGATGAGTCTCCGTGCGAGCTCCTCCGAGTCCTTCCCGTCTTTTACGACATCCTGATGGATTGTGTAGAGGGCCCAATAGTCGAGCCTCTTGATGAGCTTCGGGTCGATGTGCGGCAGCAGTGCGCACACGGCGTCTTTGATCGCTGTTCTCTTGGGAGCGATATACACAGACTTAATCTCTATCACGGGGGTCTCCTTCTTTTTAGTGGATTTCCGTACCCGCTTCTTTGTGGCACTCAGTTTCATCGATTTTTTTCTCCGCGCGCTCTTCTTCCTTTTCTTCATGTTTCCACCTCCTTGGTTTCTTGAACGTGAGTGTTATAGTATAATGGGGTGGATGCATGCTGTCAACGCGTTTGGTCGTTCGGGTGTAATGGGTCACTTATGGGTGGTACATTGCTGAATATGTCATTCCTGCCCCCGTTTTTACGAGGGTAAACTTCAGCAGGAATCCAGGTTTCATAATGGATCCCCGCTTTCGCGGGGATGACAAGCGAAATGGATACCACCCATAAGTGACCCCTTACGTTCGGGTGGTGTCTCAATTGCATGTAGAATATAGCTATTCTACATTGTAGGGGCGCGATGTATCGCGCCCGGGTTCGATCCTTCGGCTGAGTTTATACTGAGCGCAGCCGAAGTGCTCAGGACAAGTTCGTCGAACCCCTACAAATCAAAGATACCCACATTGAGTTGCTACGGGTCGTTCGTTTGGTCGTTTGGTGGTGGTTTAAATACATGTACGATATAATTCTAATGCATTAAAGTATGTCATCGCGGATGTAGCTCCTGCCTGCCGGCAGGCAGGGATTGGATGGATTGCAGGCAATAATCCGCGTAATCAGCGCAATCCCCGGTTGAGACGTCAATGCGTTGATGAATGGAACGGGATCGCGCCTTACCGGGAGGCCGAGAGGAGGGAGATCATGATAGAGAGAAAGTCGCACGTCGCTGAGGGGATTGTTCTCATCAGCATCGCGGTGGCATTCACGCTCACGTATTACACAACGTACAAATACTATGGGTCGATCCTGCTCTTTTGCATCGGTGGGATTATGATCGCCCTCTCCTTCCTCCCCAAGAAGGAGGAGCGGAAAATACCGATGGCGGGGATCATACTGATGATCCTTGGCGGAGCGCTTCTCATCGAGGTCCTCTCCGGCGGCCAGGAGGTGATTCTGACGATGCTGCTCCTGATCGTCGTCGCCGCTGCGGGAGTGAGGATGCTCTTCAGTTAGAGGAGCTATGCGTTTACGCTCAGTCCCTGAGCGAACATACTCCTGACGTATATCCATAACTCAGGGGGGTGCGGTTTTTTGCACTGGAGAAAAATGTGAAAATGTGGTAAAAAGTCTCCTTTCAAGGAGCGCTGTATCAGGATAGCGCCCGCAGGAGAAACAGGGTTTTCGCATGGAATTCAAATACGTTGGAAAAAATATTGCCCGCCCCGATGCCGCGGCCAAGGCGACGGGCAGGGTGCAATTTATCGATGACATCAGGCTCCCGAGGATGCTGCACGCGGCATTCCTGAGGCCCGAATACGCCCATGCCATGATAGTGTCCATTGACACCTCCGAGGCGGAGAAGTGCGAGGGCGTGGTGAAGGTCGTCACGGGGAAGGAGTGCGCCTTCCGTTACGGGGAGAATATGAAGGACCGCCTGCCGATGGCGGTGGACCGCGTGCGATGGATCGGTGAGCCGGTGGCGGCGGTCATTGCCGAAAGCGCGTACCAGGCGCAACTCGCCGTCAAGAAGATCAAGGTAGCCTACGAGCCGCTCCCCGTGTACATAGACGCCCGCGATGCATTGAAAAAGGACGCGGTTCTGATCCACGAGGACGCCCCTAACTTTGTGCGGCTGCCGGGGATGGAACCGGTGCCGGGAACAAACATCGCAAACCGCTACACGCTGAAGAAGGGGGACGTCGAGAAGGGGTTCCGGGAGGCGGAGATCGTCGTGGAGGGGGAGTTCAACTATCCGTTCAGCTCCTGCTCCGCCATCGAGCCCCATGGCGCAATCGTCTGGTTCCACGAAGACAAAACGATCGAGGTCTGGTCGTCCTCCATCTGCCCGTTCATCGTGCGGGAGGACATGGCCTCCGTGTGGGGACTGCCGGTGTCGGACGTGCGGGTGCACATCCCGGAACTGGGCGGCTGCTTCGGATACAAATCGGATGTCACCATCGAGCAGACGGTCGCCTGGGTCGCCAGTTTCGTGCCGGGCCGCCCGGTGAAATGGGTCGCCACGCGGCAGGAAGACCTTCTCAGCACGCTCATCGGGCACGGTATCAGGACCATGATCAAGATAGGTGCCAAGAAGGACGGCACTCTCACGGCATTGAAGACGACGCTCCTTCATTCCACCGGGGCCTCCATGGATACCGGGATCCATGTCCTGATTGCATCCACGCACAACTCCACCGGCGCTTACGAGTTTCCGAACTGCCATCTCGAGGGCCTTTCGGTCTACACCAACACCCCTCCCGTCGGGGCCTACCGCGGCTACGGGCACCAGGAATCACAGTTCGCCATGGAGCGGATGATGGACATCCTGGCGCGGAAACTGGGGATGGACCCGTTCGCGCTGCGGGAGAAGAACTACCTCGGGCCCGGGAGGGTCACCTCTCTCGGCGAGCGGCTCTGGGAGTCAAACGGGGACGTCAGAAAGTGCGCGAAGACGGTGCAAAAGATCGTCTTCGATAAAAAGAAGAAGCTCTCGGAGGACGATAACTACTATTACGGCAGAGGCTTCGCCGCATTGATGAAGTCGCCGAAGGGAGCCTCTTTTTCATCCAAGAGCTGCTACCTGAAATTCAACAGCGACGGGAGCGTCTCGATCAATATGGGCGGCGCAGAGGTCGGGCAGGGTCTCAGGACGGTCGTCCGCCAGGTTGCCGCCGAGGCGCTGAAGATTTCGCCGGAGCGGATCAGGGTCTACACGGAGATTGACACGCAGTTTTCACCGTGGGAATGGCAGACGATCGGCTCCATGTTCACCATTCAGGGGGGGAGGGCGATCATCAGGGCCGCGGAGAAGGCTATCGCGCAGATGAAGCGCACCGCCGCCCAGGTGCTGCGCGTGGACGAGGACAGGCTCGTGTACGACGGCGATTCCATCTATCTCAATCACGATCCGAGCGTCCGGGTCGCCGTCACGAAACTCACGCGCGGCTATACGTACGACGACGGCGTTACGGTTGGCGATGTGGTCCATACGACCGCCGATGCGCGTCTGCCGCGCCAGTCCAATCCGGACGCGTGCGGGCAGGGGACTATGGGGATCACCTACACGTTCGGGGCTCAGGCCTGCGAGCTCAGGATCGAGAAGGCCACGGGGAAGATTTTCATCGACCACTTTGTCTCGTGCTTCGACGTGGGGAAGGTCATCAACCCAAGGCAGATCCGGGGGCAGGTCACGGGCGGCGTGATGATGGCGATCGGGTCGACGCTTCACGAGGAACTGAAGTTCACTCCGGACGGCAAGGCAATCAACCCGCATTTTTCCAAGTACCGGTTCCCCACGATCCTGGATGCGCCGAAGAAGCAGACAATCGAATTTGTGGAAACGCCGGAGCATATCGGGCCTTTCGGCGCCCGTGGCATAGGCGAGCACCCGGTGATCGGCGTCGCGCCCGCGATCCTCAACGCGGTGTATGACGCGATCGGGGTTGATTTCTGCGAGATCCCCCTCACGAAAGAGAAGGTCTTGAAGGCTCTTGAAGGAAAGAAGGCGCGCTGATGGGACAGACAGTCAGCTTTACGGTAAACGGCTCCAGGAAGAGCGTGGAAATAGAGGGCTGGGAAAAGCTCATCGACGTCCTGCGCGACAAACTGAATCTCACCGGTACGAAGCGGGGGTGCGACGACGCCTCCTGCGGGGCATGCGTGGTGGTGGTGGACGGGGAAGCCATGAGGAGCTGCGTCTATCTCGCGAAGAAGCTTGAAGGGAAGCAGGTGCTCACCATCGAGGGGATGTCGAACGGGACAACGCTCCATCCGATACAGGAAGCCCTCATCGAAGCCGGGGCGGTGCAGTGCGGATACTGCATCCCGGGGATTGTCATGGCCCTCTACGCCCTCTTGACGAAAAATATCGCCGCCACCGAAGAAGATATCCTGGAAGAACTCGCCCATCATCTCTGTCGCTGCACCGGCTATGAAGCGATCCTGGAGGGCGCGAAGCTGGCGCAGAAGAAGATGGCCGCCGCGCGCGGATAGATCCACATGCGCCGGTCCTTGCTGCCGGGCAGCGCACGCAGGTAATGGTTCAATTTTGGTGGCGTTGATTTGTAGGGGTTTGATTTATCGAGCCCGGGCGTGATCCTTCGACTGAGTTTATACTGTGCGCAGCCGAAGTGCTCAGGACAAGTTCAGCGCGCCCCTAAATCAGAAAATAATTGTATCGTACATGTAATTGAGCCACTACCCGGCCGTACCGAGACGACATGCCATGAAGCAAAAGACAATCGCGATTCTGTTTTCGGGAGGGACGGACAGCAGCGCCACGGCGGTATACTACCTCCAGAAGGGCTACACCGCGCATCTCCTCACATTTGACAACGGAGCCGAGAAGTGGCTGGAATACTCGGAATTTAAGGCTGACCGGATCAAAAAGCAGTTCCCCGACCGGTGCATCTGGAGCCTCCAGGACAGCACCTATCTCTTCCATGAGCTTGGGATCAGAAATCTCGTGGAGGACGTCAAGAAATACGGCAACCTGATATGCTGCGGGTGCAAACTCGCCATGCTGGTCGAGGCGATACGCTATTGCAAAAAGAGCGGCATCGCGGTCCTCGCGGACGGCTTCAAGAAGGCGCAGGACTTCTATCCCGAGCAGACGCCTGATTATATGATCCCCGCCGACGCCTTCGCGCGCAAGTACGGCATAAAATACGTCCACCCATTTTATGAGGATGAGGCGCTCGACCCCGACGCGATAACCCTGGGCGGGGGCGTCCCTCCGTCTCCGATACAACCGTATTGCCTCTTCGGATATAATCCGGTGCGGGACAAGAAATTCATCCGCTCCTATGTGACGAGCAAACTGCCGGCGATGAAGAAATATCTCGACCGGATGCTCTCGCAATAGAAAAAAATAGGTAACTGCTCAGGAGCCAGAATTCAGAAGTCAGGAGCCAGGAGCTGGAATTAGAACGCCAGTAATGACATTTGAGGATCTGGGCTACGGCGATGTTTCCGATTTAATGCAGTTGCCCGAAGAGGTCAACACGCTACTGAAAGCTTATTCGCGATCCATTCTGGATTCTGGCTCCTGGTTTCTGACTACCTGAGTAGTTACAAAAATAGAATGAAAGAGAACAGAGAGGGGGTATGCGATGAGTTCGAACACGATCAACGTCAGTGATGCGAGTTTTAAAGCCGAGGTTCTGGAATCCAGCCTGCCTGTCCTTGCCGATTTCTGGGCGCCCTGGTGCGGACCATGTTCCATGATTGCTCCGGTGGTCGAGCAGATCTCGCAGAAGTATCAGGGGAAGCTCAAGGTGTGCAAGGTAAACGTGGATGAGTGCCCTGCCACAGCCTCTTCCTATGGTATTATGAGCATTCCAACCCTCATCCTCTTCAAACAGGGGAAGGATGTCCAGCGGATCGTGGGCGCCGTCGGCGGGCCGGCAATCGAGAAGATGGTCAATTCCAATCTATAAATTTCATGCAGAACCACCAGACGGCGAAATCTACCGACATGCGCGAGGCTCTCGCGCGAACCAGAGCCGCGCTCGATCGCGCGCGCAATGCCCTTGATGGCGGCCCCCTTTCCCAAGAGGCGCCTGCTCCTCCAATCGCCCTGCATCAATCCGCCACTCCGCGCAAGAGCCTGGCTCCGTTTCTCTCGATAGTGATTGTCGCGCTCCTGGGTAGTGCTCTCGCCGTAGTCATCATCAACCATTACGAGCGGAGACTCGAGAAAATGTCGGGCGAGGTTACCCATATCTCTGCGCTCCTCACCTCCGCCCAGGAGGCCCAGAAGAGAGAGTCCGACCAGTACGCCCGCACCATAGCTGACCTTGAGAAGCAGCTAAGAGTTATTCAAGAGCCGAAGCAGGTGAAAAGGGCGAAGTTTCTGGGTTTATTCTAGATGGTGTTCCCAGTATACTGCAATTCCCGCAACGGACCATACCTTCCCACCGTCGTATTCCACCACTGGCAATTTTCTCAATAAGATACCCTTAGCGCCGGGGAAAAGGAATAGGTGAGGGGTATCTCGTTCTTTCATTAACTCATTAGCGTCCCCATCGCGGATTGCGCTGATCATGCGAATTCTTGTTTGTAATCCGCCTAATCCGCTAAATCCGCGGTTATACACATTATATGTTGTAGCCGAGACTTAAGTCTCGGCTACAGTCTCGGCTAAGGTAAACAAAAGCCCACACTTTTGATTTCACCATCCGCTTTATCGAATTCCGATCACGCATAAAGCCCGTGTGCGGGAATGTGCCGGGATGCAGGGCACCCTATTCTGCCACGGTAGGGAATGGAGTAATCACCGGAACAGTTGAAAAAGGGACTTACACCTTCTATGTTGTAACCGTGGAAGCCGGGAAGGTACCCCCCGTCCCAAGCCTTTCCGCTCTCGCACTCACATCGCCATATGTTATCTCGCTTGACAAAATTTCCGTGGGCATAATGTAAGGCCTCTTTGTTTTTGGGCCCCGCCCGCGATGTTTCTTCGACAATAAATAAGATGCCGAAGAATAATTGGCGAAAATGAGCCTTGGATGCATTTTTTGCTCGTGAAGCCCGCGGCATCTTCACTTAAAGAAGATCGAGCTTCGCTTGATCTGAATGTCTTGATAAGAATTTAACCCTCAGTCTTCCACTTCCTCTCAGAGGGAGAGCGATGAGGTGAGGTACCGCATTCTAAGAACTTACATTCATCCGTCCCGCCATGGCGATATGGAATTTTGCCACTTCGGGGGTCCGTAAAAAATGCTCGCAAGCAGATTGGGTAAACAAAAAGCCGGGCTGCCGCGAAGAATCGATTTTTGAATCCGGCCCTTATTGCCACCATCTAATACAGGGTTTCCTCGCTTTTTTCAGCAATTAAGAATATTTGTAGAAAATCCTGGAACAAAATCGTGACTTGCCTCGTCTATTATGAATGGAGACAAATAGCGATGTATGCATTTGGTTAATCTGGCGGAAATTCCTCACCCGTTAATGCGGGGGTGAGAGCCGTATTTTGATGTCGTTCCGGACTTGATCAGGTATTCAGAAAGGCCGGATTCATGATCAAGTTGACATACGTGGAAACGGGGGCAGCAATGACATATTCAGTAATGTACCACCCATAAGTAAATCATTACAAATTACAGGGAAAAATGCTGTCCAGGGAAAAATGCTTTATCATTGCTACACGACCTGGTAAGCTCCGGTGACGAGGCATTATCGAAGCAACCAACAAGGAGGTCATTGTGAAAAGAATGGGGTTATTCAGCGCTACTGCAATATGTCTTTGGGCATTGTCGTTAATTCCAGCGACTCACGCACAACTTGCCACTACACCTTGGCCGATGTTTCGCTGTAATTTAGAGCACACTGGCGTGAGCCCATACAGCGGCCCGTCGATACCGTCTCTGGCATGGAGTTATATCACCGGGGACGACATAACTTCCTCTCCCGCGATAAGTACGGATGGGAAGGTGTATATTGGCTCTTATGATAATTGTTTCTATAACATCAATTCAAATGCGAGCCTTGCCTGGAGCTATATTACCGGAAACGACATATCTTCCTCTCCCGCTATTGGTCGGGAAGGGAAGGTGTGCATTGGTTCCGTTGATGATTCCCTCTATAGTATCAATTCAAATGCGAGCCTGGCATGGAGTTATATCACCGGGAACGACATATCTTCCTCTCCCGCGATAGATTCCGATGGGAAGACGTATGTCGGCTCTGTTGATGATTCCCTCTATGGCATCAATTCAAATGCGAGCCTTGCCTGGAGTTATATCACCGGGAACGACATATCTTCCTCTCCCGCGATAAGTACAGATGGGAAGGTGTATGTTGGCTCTGCTGATAATTCCCTCTATGGCATCAATTCAAACGCGAGCCTTGCCTGGAGTTATCAAACTCAGAAGGCGGTATCTTCCTCTCCCGCGATAGGTGCGGATGGGAAGGTGTATGTCGGCTCATATGATAATTGTTTCTATGGCATCAATTCAAATGCGAGCCTTGAATGGAGTTATAGAACAGTGCGCTGGGTCTCTTCCTCTCCTGCGATAGGTACCGAGGGGAATGTGTATGTTGGCTCTTTTGATAAATATGTTTATAGCATCAATTCAAATGCGAGCCTTGAATGGAGTTATCAAACGGCGAGCGGGGTATCTTCCTCTCCTGCGATAGATTCTGATGGGAAGGTGTACGTTGGCTCTGGAGATGGAGGTCTTTATAGCATCCAACAGCAGCCTACATCCACGCCTACGTCGACCCCGATGAATACTTCCACGCCCGCTTCTACCGACACACCACCTGTGCCTGTTACCGCAACACCCAAGCCTCAATTGGAAATCGAACCGGGTCCGCTTATGGCAGGATTTAGTTTTTGGTTCGATATTCGATTGAATCAGTCTATAGCTCAGCCATTTGATTATTACATGATCGCAGATACCGGATTCGGCTCCTTCACACTGTACTTCAATGGGACATTTAAAGCAGGCATCCAGCCACTTTTCCGCAATGTACCCCGCTATGGGGCTCCTTATCAGCAGAGGGTGGTATGCAATGCGAAATTGCCGCTCACGATGCGCGGTGAGCAAGTAACCCTTTACACTGTGGCGATTGATGCCGGGAAGATACCACCTGTGAGGGGGTTGGCAGATCTTAATCTCAATAGCGTATATGTGATTATGATGGATAAGAAAAGGGTGACGGTTGCAGAGTAGTGTTCACAGTCCTGCGGGGGTGGGAAGTCTTGTTATAGTGCAATTGTGAAAGCTGTTTTGAGCGGTAGAGCATAAGAACAGGCAGGGAATGAGGCAAAAGGTATGGGTGTATAGAGGCGGGAAAGAATCAGTGGATGGGGGTGAGCGGATCCCCCAATGGCGAGGGGTGCTAGTGTAGTGTCTCAGTATTGTCTTTACAATTGTGCGGAGGCGATGAATTCACCCGCCTTAATAACCAAGACCCAACACCGTTTGTCTGGACAAAGAAAGTCGAAGACATTTTGGGAAAGGTCGGTCATTGTAAAGCCGTTATTGAGACAGTGCACTAGCAGTAAAAGAATTTTTCTAGTCACCGCCACAGCAAGGTAAATCGCAAGATTTGATGGTGAAATCAAAAGTGTGGGTTTTTGTTTACCGTAGCCGAGACTTAAGTCTCGGCTACAAAATATATCGTAAATCTTAAAAAGCCCATACTTTTTGTTGCATGATCCAGGATTTATTGCTGTTCTCGTCCATTGTGATATCAGCTAACTTTTGCTAAAATACATTTCACGCAGCGGTTATATCGAGAATGTTGATCGTTTCCATACAGATCCATACAGACCCGAAAAAACAAACCTTATAAAACTTAGGAGCGCAAGATCGCGGGTCTCAATTTCGCGATATCGGGGCAAGATAGTCGGACTGCTGAAGTTCTCTTAATTGAGATAAGGGGTAGTTCGGCTTTTTTATCTGGTGGAGGAAGAATTTGAAACAGTGTAGAGCACAATTTTGCTTACTAATCATTCTTCCGGCTTCTCTTTATTCCCAGCCTGTAAATTCTCCTTGGCCGATGTTTAACCAAAATGCGCAGTCCTCCGCATCTTTTACCGCTGACCCGAACGCGATGGTGAAGCTCGCCCCCTGGGTGGTGGAGAATACAGAAGGCGGCGCAGAGGCCGAGTTTCTTGTCGTCTTCGCCGACCAGGCCGATCTCTCCGGGGCCGCTGATTTTTCGACCCGGGTCGAAAAGGGCATGTACGTGTTTGATACTCTCAGGGGAAAGGCGATTGCTTCGCAGCAGCCCCTCCTCGACTGGCTTGCGGCGCGTGGGATCGAGCACCGCTCCTTTTACATCATCAATGCGGTCTGGGTGAAGGGGGATCGCGACATCGCCCTTGCCCTTGCCGGTCGCAACGAGGTTTGGCGCATCGAGGGGAACCCCATGATCTATAACGAACTTCCCTCTCCCTCCGGGCGCAGTCAATCAAACAGCCTCTCCGCCATCGAATCCAACATCACCTATGTCCGCGCCCCCGAGGTGTGGGCGCTCGGACATACCGGGGAGGGGATCGTTGTGGGCGGCCAGGACACCGGATATCAATGGGATCATCCGGCCCTGAAGGGTAAATATCGCGGATGGAACGGCTCATCTGCCAATCATGACTACAATTGGCATGACAGCATACATTCGGGGGGAGGGGTGTGCGGGCCGAATTCGACCGTTCCGTGCGATGATGACCAGCACGGTACACATACAATGGGCACAGTCCTCGGCGATGACGGGGCCGGCAACCAGATCGGTATGGCGCCCGGCGCCAAGTGGATCGGGTGCAGGAACATGGACCAGGGCAACGGGACCCCCGCCACATATCTCGAGTGCTTCGAGTTTTTCCTTGCCCCGTATCCTGTGGGAGGAAGCCCTGCCCAGGGCGATCCCGCGAAGGCGCCTGATGTGACGAACAACTCGTGGGGCTGTCCGGTGTCGGAAGGGTGCTCCTCGGGCACGCTTCAGACGGCCGTCGAGGCGCAGCGCGCCGCGGGCATCATGACGGTGGTATCGGCGGGAAACGATGGATCGTCCTGTTCCACGGTTCAGGATCCCCCCGCAATCTATGATGCCTCCTACTCGGTGGGCGCGCTAAACAAGGGGTTCGATACGATCGCCTCTTTCAGCAGCCGGGGGCCGGTTACCGTGGACGGCAGCAATCGACGGAAACCGGATATCTCGGCGCCCGGCACCAACATCCGTTCAAGCGTCCCGGGGAGCGGGTACGAGGGTGGATGGAGCGGCACCTCGATGGCGGGACCGCACGTTGCGGGTGCGGTGGCGCTCCTCTGGTCGGCGCGGCCGGAGCTCAAGAACCAGATTGACTCGACCGAATATGTACTGAGCCAGTCGGCAATCCATATCTCATCCTCGGCTTGCTCGAGCAGTGGATGGCCGAACAATGTATTCGGTTATGGGCGCCTGGACGTAAGGTCGGCGATCGACCAGGAGACGCCGACGATAACTCCGACAGCCGCTCCGTCAAATACCCCCACAATAACCGCCACGCCGGAAGGCATTCCGACAAGCACACCAACGCATACGCCTTTTAATACGCCAATCAATACGCCCACGGTGACGCCTGTACTGCCATTTGCGTTAATGGCAGATCAGCCAAAAATTGCAGCCGGGGAGGTACTGAATATTGCATGGTCATTCCATGGAATGGAATACTACACTGATGTTTATTTTGGAGTGCAGTTGCCGACAGGGGAGCTCCTTGCAATGGGCGTGAAAGGTAATTTTGGCTCAAAGATTGTGCCTGTAGCGTCCGACTTTAATGCGAGCGGCGATCCCCATGGAGTGCTAATTCTGCCTATCCCGCCTAACACCCCGAGCGGCGTTTACATATTCGAGGCGGTCTGCGTTTTAGCAGGCGCGCCGGTGACAAGTCGCAATAATTGGCTCACGGATATTGTTTCCGTGCCGGTAATTATTCAGTGATTAATATTTTGGAAAACGACATCCAATTCGTTGTGTTTTGGACATGCGGGATAGGCAGCAGGCATTGGCAAGACACTCAGGGCTTATCCAATTAACATATGCGGGGGGGGGCACCTGGGTCGGGAGTGGATCCTCTCCGAAGCCGGGGGCACTACAGATAAAGCAATTTCTAGTCACTGCCATAGCAAGGTGAATCGCAGGATTTATTGCCGCTCTTGTGAGGAATTTCCCCTAAAAAACAATGCAGATACTACGGAATCTACTGACATTCGAGAGAATATCAGTATAACGAACTGGAATTGCACAACTGTTGATTTTGAGAAGTCAATGTCATGCCTGCGGAAGCAGGCATCCATGTGTGCCCGGCATGTGCTGCATCTCGCAAGCTGAAAGGAGCTTGCCGGAGTCGGTAGCGGCAACCGTAGCCGAACGCAAGGCCCAACCGCAAGGGGAAGCCGAAAGAAGCGGGAGGCAAAACCTCGACCGCAGGAACACGAACTGACAGAGAGGCCGCGTGCAGGCGACGAGCTGGCATGGAACAGCAAAGTCCG
>JAPLCW010000157.1 GCA_026392015.1 Candidatus Auribacterota bacterium
TGGGTGGGATTGGCGGAGCTGCGGTGGCACAGAACCACAATCGGCTTCAGAAGCAGATGTTGAATGACAAGAAACTCGCTCGACGGGTGGAGAAGATTTATAAAAGTATCCTCAGTCAATAGTAGAGGTCTGACCCTGACGATATTAAGAATCTAATGAGTCATTTTGTCTCACTTATAACGCTAGTGTCGCTATTTGAGAGCAATAGTGTCCCAGAGATCTAATCACCTCTATAATTTGTATCCGGCAAGTACCTGTTATAACCCAAAGCACATTAAGGGATAATAACTAAAATCTTTGATAGCATCAGATTGGCACAATTCTTGCTTAACAAAACGTTGTGGGTTGCAAAATGTTTAGAGGTTAAACAGTCTGCGCACATAAACTTGAGGAGGAAAAAATGTCCAAAGTTATTGGTATAGATCTCGGCACCACAAATTCGTGTGTCGCCGTGATGCAGGGGGGAGAACCGGTGGTAATCCCGAATGCGGAGGGGAACCGCGTCACCCCTTCGATTGTGGCGATAACGAAGACCGGTGAGCGGCTTGTCGGTCAGACGGCGAAACGTCAGGCGGTGACCAACTACGAGAATACGATTTATTCCATCAAAAGATTCATGGGGAGAAAGTACGAGGAGGTAAGCTCAGAGATCAAGCTTGTCTCCTACAAGGTGGTGAAGGCTCCGAATGGTGACGCAAACGTGAAGCTCGGGGATAAGGTCCTCTCTCCACCGGAAGTCTCTTCCATGATTCTTCAGAAGCTGAAGGCCGATGCAGAGGCATATCTCGGAGAAAAGATCACCCAGGCGGTTATCACGGTCCCGGCCTATTTCAACGACAGCCAACGGCAGGCCACGAAGGATGCGGGGAGGATCGCGGGTCTCGATGTTCTCAGGATCATCAACGAGCCGACAGCCGCCTCCCTCGCCTACGGCCTCGATAAGAAAAAAGATGAGCGCATCGCCGTGTACGACCTTGGCGGAGGAACCTTTGATATATCAATCCTTGAGCTCGGTGACGGGGTCTTCGAGGTCAAGTCGACCAACGGCGATACGCACCTCGGCGGAGACGACTTCGACCAGAGGGTCGTCGACTGGATCGCGGACGAGTTCAAGCGCGGGCAGGGAATTGATCTTCGACAGGATAAGATGGCGCTCCAGCGCCTGAAGGAAGCCGCGGAGAAGGCGAAGTGTGAACTCTCCTCAGTCACCGAGACGGAGATCAATCTCCCATTCATCACTGCGGATGCCTCGGGCCCCAAGCACCTGGTTCTCAAGCTGTCACGCTCCAAGCTCGAGCAACTCGTTGCGGATCTCATCGAACGCACCATAGGCCCCTGCAAGAGAGCGTTGGAAGATTCGGGGCTCGCATTGGACAAGATCGATGAAGTCATTCTTGTCGGAGGACAGACGAGAATGCCCAAGGTCCAGGAAACTGTCAAAAGGCTTTTCAAGAAGGAGCCGCACAAGGGAGTGAACCCTGACGAGGTTGTCGCCGTGGGGGCAGGGATCCAGGCGGGCGTGCTCAAGGGAGAGGTCAAGGATGTCCTCCTGCTCGACGTCACCCCCCTCTCTCTCGGCATCGAGACCCTCGGCGGCGTGTCCACGAAGCTGATTGAGCGGAACACCACAATTCCCACAAAGAAGAGCGAAATATTCAGCACGGCATCGGACAGCCAGACCAGCGTGGATATCAGAGTTCTCCAGGGCGAGCGTGAGATGGCTGCGGACAACAAGCTCATCGGGAACTTTCAGCTCATCGGCATCCCCCCGGCCCCGCGAGGCATTCCGCAGATCGAAGTCACCTTCGACATCGATGCCAACGGCATCCTGCACGTCTCCGCGAAGGACCTTGGTACGGGAAAGGAGCAGTCGATCAGGATCACCGCATCGAGCGGCCTCTCCGAATCCGAGATCAAGCAGATGGTCAAGGATGCGGATGCGCACGCGACCGAGGATAAGGGACGGAGGGAAAGGGTGGAGAGCAAGAACCGCGCGGAAGCGGCGGTCTACGAAGCAGAGAAACTCCTCAAGGAGCACGCGGCCAAGATATCCGCTCCCCATCAGCAAAAGCTGAAGGCCGCGATCGACAGGGTGCGGGATGCGGTGAAAAAGGATAACGTCGAGGAGATGAAAGCAGCATCGGAGGATCTCACTCAGTGCTGGCATGAGGTTTCTGCGGAGATGTATTCCCAGGCGAGCGGGAAGGCACATGGCGAGCCCCAGGCGGGGCCTCAGGGAGGGCCTCAGGGGGGGCCTCAGGAAGAGCCGCGGAAAGAAGAGCCCCGTGAGAAGGGCGAAGACGTGATCGACGCAGACTACGAAGTGGTGGATGAGGATAAGAAGGGTGAGAATAAATAGCAGCACGCGATAAGCCATAACAGTAAGCATTGAGACAAGTCTTGCTTATTGCTTAGAGCTTAATGCTAAAGAGGAGGTGATGTGGATTCTTGAAGTATATCAGTAGGAAGTTGATTTTCTCAGAAAATTACATATAATAATGAGCCACATAATTATGAAAGGAGCGGATCGTGAAGATTAAGCCACTTGCGGATCGAATTCTTGTTCATCGCCTGGAAGAGGAGGAGATAAAAAAGGGGGGGATTATCATACCCGATACAGCCAAGGAAAAGCCGATGCAGGCAAAGGTGATCGAGGTCGGCTTGGGAAAGAGAAACGAGGACGGGAAACTGATTCCACTCGAGGTGAAGAAGGGAGATAAGGTGCTCATCGGGAAGTACGCGGGTTCCGAAGTCACCGTGGACAATAAAGAGTACCTCATCATGCGCGAGGAAGACGTTCTCGCGATCATTGACTGATGAGCGGAGGGGGGAGGAGATCCCCCAGGAGTGTCATATAACAAGAAAGGAGTTTTTCAATGTCAGCAAAACAGCTTTTATTCGGCGCCGATGCGCGCCAGGCAATTTTAAATGGTGTGACCAAGCTCAGCAGGGCGGTAAAGGTCACCCTCGGCCCGGCAGGCCGCAATGTCGTTCTGGACAAGAAGTTCGGGTCTCCGACGATCACCAAGGACGGGGTGACGGTCGCGAAGGAAATTGAGCTCGAGGATCCGTATGAGAACATGGGAGCCCAGATGGTGCGCGAGGTCGCTTCAAAGACGTCCGAGGATGCCGGTGACGGCACGACCACCGCGACCGTGCTCGCTGAGTCCATCTACCGCGAGGGGCTAAAGAATGTGACCGCGGGGCTCAATCCGATGGAGTTGAAGCGCGGGATTGACAAGGCCGTCGAGACGGTCGTCAAGGATCTCGCAAAGATGAGCAAGTCCGTGAAGGACAGGAAAGAGATCTCGCAGGTTGCCACGATCTCCGCGAACAGTGACTCCACGATCGGAGATATCATCGCCGATGCGATGGAGAAAGTCGGAAAAGACGGCACGATCACGGTTGAGGAGGCCAAGAGCATCGACACAACCCTGAAGGTGGTCGAGGGAATGCAGTTCGATAAAGGCTACCTCTCTCCGTATTTCATGACCGATGCGGAGACAATGGACGCAATCCTCGAGGATTGCTACATTCTCATCCACGAGAAGAAAATTTCCAACCTCAAGGACCTTCTTCCGATGCTCGAGAAGGTTGCCAAAACAGGGAGACCCCTCCTTGTCATCGCGGAGGATGTCGAGGGCGAGGCGCTCGCGACCCTCGTGGTGAATAAGATCCGCGGGACCCTGGCCTGCTGTGCGGTCAAGGCACCTGGCTTCGGCGATCGCCGGAAATCGATGCTCGAGGATATTGCAACCCTCACCGGTGGCAAGTGCATCACCGAGGATCTCGGGATCAAGCTGGAGAATCTCCAGCTCTCCGACCTCGGCCGCGCCAAGAGGATCACAGTGGACAAGGATGACACCACCATCATCGAGGGTGCGGGAAAGGCATCCGATATACAGGGCAGGGTCAAGCAGATCCGTCTGCAGATCGACGAGACGACCTCCGATTACGACCGCGAGAAGCTCCAGGAACGGCTCGCGAAACTCGCAGGCGGCGTGGCGGTGATCAACGTCGGTGCCGCAACCGAGACGGAGATGAAGGAGCGCAAAGCACGCGTCGAAGACGCGCTGCACGCAACGAGGGCCGCAGTGGAAGAGGGGATCGTCCCCGGCGGCGGCGTCGCGCTGCTCCGCTGCTCCTTGTCTCTCGATAAGCTGAAGCTTAACGAGGAACAGACGGTGGGAGTGATGATCGTGAAGCGGGCTCTTGAGGAGCCGTTACGGCAGCTCACGACCAACGCCGGCGCCGAGGGATCAGTGGTGGTGCAGGAGGTGAAGAAGCACGAGGGTGCGTTTGGCTACAACGTTGCCGATGGAGATTATGAGGACCTGTTCAAGGCGGGAATTATTGATCCCACCAAGGTTGCGCGTACCGCGCTCCAGAACGCAGCGAGCATTGCCGGGCTCATGCTCACCACGGAGGCACTGGTGACCGAGGTTCCTGAAAAAGAGAAGTCTGCACCTGCCATGCCCCCGGGGGGCGGTATGGGAGGGATGTACTAAACGAGCTGCGTAAGCGCTCGAATCCTGAGGGAGGTGCAGCGCCCTCCCTCGGGATTCACCTTTTTTTACTGAACAGAAGCGAGGAGGCGAGGCGTGGAAATATTTGATAAACAACTCACGGAAGCCGTCGGCAAAGCGGGGAGCTGTCCGCTTCTTGTAAACATCATCGCGACCAGGATCAGGCAGTTAAGCCGCGGCGCCAAACCGCTTCTTGAAAAAGCGGACGGACTCTCGATAATGCAGATTGCACTGAGGGAGTTTGTCGAGGGGAAAATCGGATTCCGTAAGCGGGCCGGCGACTGACATTGGTGGGGCGGGCATCTGAACTCAGGGAGGCACGGAGTGTTATGATTGATGTGCAACATTTGACCAAGAGATACGGAGACACACTCGCAGTGGATGATATCTCATTCCGCGTGAACAAGGGTGAGACCCTCGGGTTCCTCGGCCCGAACGGCGCCGGGAAGACAACGACCATGCGGATCCTGACCTGCTTCATGCCCCCCAGTTCGGGCTCGGCCACGGTTGCCGACTACGACATCTTCAGCCATTCGCTGGATGTTCGTCGCGAGATCGGCTATATGCCCGAGAATGTGCCGCTGTACCCTGACATGCGCGTTCAGGAATTTCTCGAGTACCGCGCTCGCCTCAAAGGCGTTCCGAGGAAATCGCTCAAGAAACGCGTCCAGGATGTCATGGAGAAAACTATGGTTGCCGACGTGCGCCATAGGATTATCGGTCAGCTCTCGAAAGGATACCGTCAGCGCGTCGGGCTCTCCGAGGCCCTCGTCCATGATCCCAAAGTCCTTATCCTGGACGAGCCGACGATAGGTCTCGATCCCAACCAGGTTCGACAGGTGCGAAAGCTCATCAAGGAGCTCGGCGGTGAGCATACCGTTCTGATCTCCACACATATCCTCCCTGAAGTAGAGATGACCTGCGGGCGTGTCATCATCATCGATCATGGGCGTATCGCCGCCATGGATACCCCGGAGAGGCTCATGCAGCATATCAAAGGCGGCACGACGAAGCTGACGCTGGAGGTGCGCGGGCCATTGCCGCAGGTGCGCGCCGCAATCGAAAAGATCTCCGGTGTTGCGAAGGTTGAGGGACGAGGAGACGGTGTGTGCACGTTAACCGTCGTGGTGGAGAAGGGGAGGGATACCCGGGAGGATATCTTCAGGACAGTCGTTGAAAACCGCTGGATTTTGAGAGAGATGAAGACCGAAGAGGTTTCCCTCGAAGACATATTCGTTCATATCACAATGCACGAAAAGGATGCATAATGCGCACAAATCCGTGAAGCGTCGTTCGTGAATCGTGAAGCGCGTAGTAGTAAGATACACTTCACGATCCACGCTTCACTCTTCATGCATGAGGAGGTCATATCCATGGTAAAGATTCCGGTGCTCTTCGTGAAGGAGCTCAGATCGTATTTTTACTCGCCGATTGCGTATGTGGTACTGGTTGTCTTCCTGGGCTTTAACGGCTATATCTTCGCGCTGCTCGTGAGCGCGCTCAACGACCCTCGAATGACGGTGGAGGGGTCCGCGATGCAGCTCTTCTTCGGAGGCACCATTTTCTTCTACCTGGTTATCTCCATCGCCGCATCGGTGATCACCATGCGGCTGATTGCGGAGGAGAGGAAGTCCGGGACGATCGAGGTCATCATGACCGCTCCCGTCACCGACGTGGACTTGGTGCTCTCCAAATTCCTCGGCGCGCTCGCGTTCTATCTGTTCCTCTGGATGCCCACACTGCTGTACGTGGTCGTGCTCCGGCGCTATTCTTCAGGGATTGATTTCGGACCGATTGCGGCGGGCTACCTGGGCACCACCCTGCTGGGAGCCATGTTCCTCTCGGTCGGGCTCCTGTTCTCATCGCTGACGAAGAATCAGATTGTGGCCGCGATAGGGAGTTTCGTGGTTATCACCGTGCTCTGGACGCTGGGGATCTTCAAGAGCTTTGTTTCCGGAACAGTCGCGCAGGGGATCTTTTCCTACCTCAATATTTTTGAGCATTTCGACAGTTTCAACAAGGGGATCATCGATACGCGGCCGCTTGTGTACTACATCAGCGCGACGGCGCTCAGCTTGTTCCTGACCGTGAAGGTCGTCGAATCACACAAGTGGCGGTAGTTAAATATCAGTAGTTAGTAGCTAGTAGTTAGGGAAAAAACGCTGAAGCTCTATCCCCTAACTACTAGCTACTATCTACTTTCTTTTAGCAGGAGGATATATTTATGGCAACAGAGGGCGTCCAGAAAATAAGAAGGAAGGCGATCGGCGCGAATGTCGTCGCGGTGTGCGTGGTGGCGGCCGCCATTACGCTCATGGTCAATTATCTGAGCTACCGGCATTACCAGAGGTTCGACTGGACAAAGAGCAGCTATTATTCGCTGTCTGAAAAGACCGTTAAGGTGCTCAACGATCTCACCGTGCCGATAAAGGTATACGTGTTTTATCCGCCGTTCAACCGCACCTTCGATGATATCAGGGAGCTTCTCAACCGCTACACCGATGTGAGCAAGAAGGTGCAGTTGGAGTACGTCGATCCGGAAAAGGATCCATCGCGCGTGCGATTTCTCATGAACAAGTTCAAGATACCGGCGCCCTCGCAAGCGGCGCTCGTCGTGTTCGAGCAGGGAGATAAGAACAAATATGTGTATGATAAAGATATCATGGAAATGGACTACAGCGGCATGAGGTATCGCCAGGCCCCGAAAATTAAAGGCTTCAAGGGGGAGCAGGCATTTACCTCGGCTATTCTCAATCTGAGCCAGGAGAAGCAACCGGTGGTCTATATAGTCACCGGACACGGCGAGAGGGATATCGCCGACACGGGGCAGGGGGGCCTCCAGGTGTGCAGTACTCTGCTCGAGCGTGAAAATGTCAAGGTTGAGAAGCTCCCTCTCTACCAGAAGAAGGAAATTCCGTCCGATTGCAACCTGCTCATGATCGTCGGACCGAAGGAACCGTACATGGACGAAGAGAAGAAGCTTCTAGGGCAGTATCTCGATAACGGTGGCAGGCTTTTCGTGGCCCTCGATCCGCAGACGAACTCGGGTCTCGAAACCGCGTTGCGAAACTGGGACGTGGAGGTTGGGAACAATATCGTGGTTGATCCGGAATCCGCACAGCGCCTCCTTTTCTCCAGTGCGCTCAATCTCTTTGCGGATCACTACGGCTCGCATGAGATCACCAATGACTTGAAAGGGAAGGCAACCCTCTTCTCAGGGGTGCGCTCTGTGCAAGTCGGAACCTCCAACCCCAAGATCCAGGCTGCCATGCTCGTGGAAACCTCTCCCAAAGGCTGGGGTGAGACCAATATGGCCGATGAGACATTTCGTTTCGATGAGGGGACGGATATGAAGGGCCCCCTATCGTTCGCGGTGGCGGTTGAAGCAATCCCTGACAAGGTGGACGATACGCCAATCAAAAACGTACGGACCGTCGTGATCGGAAATTCAGACTACATCTCGAACTCACAGATTACCAATTTGAGCAACGCGAGCTTCTTCCTCAACATTGTCAATTGGCTTACGAGCAGGGAGAAACTGATCGCCATCGGCCCCAAGATCCCTGAACAGACCCGGGTCCGTCTCAACGCGGCGCAGATGAGTCACATCTTCTGGTTCGCCCTTGCAGGCCTCCCGGGACTCTCTCTGGTGCTTGGGATTGCCGTCTGGTGGCGAAGAAGAAAGTAACGGCGTATCGGAGTGTGGGCGTAAACAATATACGAGGAAAAGTATGAAATTCAGAACGACACTTATACTGATAATCATCGCGCTCGGCATCGGCAGCTACATCTGGTTTTTTGAACGGAAGCAAATGTCCACGGAGGAACGGGAGCAGAAGGGGAAGATACTATTCAGCCTGAAGGCCGATGACATCGATAAGATCGAACTCGTGAAGGAAAAAGAGACCATCGTGTGCACGAAGGACAAGGATGGCAACTGGAGCATCGAGCAACCCCTGAAGTATATGGCGGATAAATCGCCTCTTCAGAGCATCTGCAGCCGACTCGAATCGCTGAACAGCGAGAGGGCGATCAAGGGAGAAGAACTGGACGAGAAGAAGATCGAGGATTTTGGCCTCAAGAAACCTCGTATCATTGTCCGCTTCCGCGCGCGCGGGAAGGAAATGAGCCTCGCACTTGGCGAGGACGCCCCCCTGGGGGAAAGCGCCTACGCCCAAATCGTCGGGGATAAGACGGTCTACCTGGTGAACAAGAGCCTCTATCCGGTGCTCAATAAAGAGGTGAAAGACCTGCGCGACAGGGCGATCGTTGAATTTGAGCCCAATGATCTCGCCAAGGCGCAGATCACCCATGAGGGGAAGACAATCGAGATCGTTCAGGACACAAACGGCTGGCAAATTACGAAACCGCTGCAGGCGGCGGCAGACCCCGACAAGGTGAGCGGCATGCTCCGCAAGATCAAGAATATGCGCGTGCGCGACTTCACGGATGACGCGCCGAAAGACCTTGCGAAGTATGGCCTCGACGCGCCCGCGTATGAAGTCAGTCTCTGGGATAAGAAAGATCAGGCGGCCAAAACTATCCTCGTGGGCAAGGAGGCGGAGAAGAATGTGGTATACGCGAAGAGGGGAGGGACCGACATGGTATTCACCGTGAACAGCGATTTCATGAAGGACCTGGCGCGCACCCCCGAAGAAATGCGGGACACAAAGCTGACGCACCTCTCCCAGGCGAATATCGAAGAGGCCGGCATCGTCATCGGAGACAAGAAGCTTACGCTGGCAAAGAGCGGTGCAAAGTGGGAGATCAAAGAACCGGAGAAGAAAGAGGCCGAAGATGCCGCTGTGGTTGACCTCCTCCGCAAACTCACCGAACTCACCGTAACCGGTTTTGCCTCCGCAAAGCCCGAGGAACTCGAATCATATGGCCTGGGGAAGGGCGCTATGGAGATTACCCTCAAGCCGAAGGAAGGCGACGCAGAGAAATTTCTTGTAGGAAAGAAGTCCGAGGGGGATAAGAAGGTCTACGTCAAGAGAGCAAAGTCGGATGAGATCCTCATTGTTGCGGCTGACTTTCTCAAAGACTGCAGCGTCGATCCTCTCCACTATGCCAAGAGACAGGTTCTCGATTTTAAAACCGATGATGTAAAAAGAATCGAAGTCACGCGTGCGAATAATCCCAAGCAAGTGTGTGAGAAGGGCGATGACAAAACCTGGAAAATGATCGAGCCGGGAAAGGGCGCCGCCGGCGCAGATGTCATCACCGTTATCATCTCGAATCTCTCTGTCCTGCGAGCGAGAGCTCTTATCGCGCAATCGCCGAAAGACCTCTCGCACTATGGACTGGATGCGCCGTCCTGTGTGGTCTCTCTCGATATTGAGAAGGGGGGGACCCCCGAGTCGAAACGGCTTCTCATCGGTGGGAAGGGTCCTGAGGGGACATACTACGCAAAGCTTGCGGATGGAGACTTCGTGTTTACCATCCCCTCCTACGTTGTCGATAATGTCATGAGAGATCTCGCGGCGTCCGAGAAGCCCGCTCCTGAGCCCAAGATTCAGGGGCAGAAGAAAGAATCGCCGGCTCAGAATAAGAGCGGCGATTGAGCGATTGGGCAATTAGGCGATTGAGTGTAAAAGATTAGACCCGGTCGCAGGAACGTCCCCCTCCAGTGTTTTTCCCTGCGATTCCCCGCTCACAGGCGTGCTCTCCCATAATGCACAAGCGTAAGGGGTCACTTATGGGGGGTACATTGCTTAATATGTCATTCCTGCGAAAGCAGGAATCCAGGTTTCATAGTGGATCCCCGCTTTCGCGGGGATGACAAGTGAAAGGGATACCCCCCAAGACTGACCCATTATGCACAAGCCCACAGTGTAAAGTGTAAGGTTTAAAGTGTAAAGCCAGGAGATTAAAAACAAATGTTCGCTGACACTCCCCATTATCAGGCCAGGGAACTGATATCTCAATGAACGTGATCATTATCGGCTGCGGGCGTGTGGGATCCGAATTGGCGCTCCTCCTCTCCGACTCAGGAGACAATGTCACCGTCATTGACACGAATAAGGCTGCCTTCCAGAGGCTGGGGCGCACCTTTAACGGAGAGAGTGTCGAGGGCAATGGCTTCGACATGGATCTGCTGCGGAAGTCGGGTGTCGAATCTGCCGATGCGGTGGTAGTGGTAACCAATGGGGACAATACAAATATAATGGCCTACCAGGTCGCAAAAAAGATATTTAATGTCCCCAAGGTCATCGCGCGCATTTATGATCCTCGCAGGGCCGAGGTGTATAAACGATTCGGACTTGAGGTGATAAGCGGCACCACGCTGCTCGCCTCCATGATCAGGGACAAATTGGTTGAGAGCCGTTTTTCGGGTTTCTTCATCGAAACGAGGGGTATGGGGATCATAGAAATCAACGTCACGGAACAGTTTGTCGGAAAAACAGTCGGAGAACTGAACATCCCCGGGGAGTTTCTGATTGCCACAATCCTGAAGAAGAACAGTCCCGTTATTCCTTCCCCCGCCACCGTGGTACAGCACGGGGATGTACTGATCGGGATTGTCAGGAACGACAGCGTCCAGGGGATCAAGAGCATGTTTGGCATGGAGGAGTAGATGTTCGTCATTATCTGTGGGGGAGGGAAGATCGGCTATTCACTTGCGGAACATCTTATGCGCGAGAAACATAAAGTCGTCATTATTGAAAAGGACAAGGCCGTATGTGAAAGGGTTTCTCGGGACCTCGACGATGTGATTGTCATCAATGGAGATGCGTGCGAACTGAGATACCTTGAAGAAGCCCAGGCGGCGAAAGCGCAGGTGGTGGTGGCACTGACCGGTGACGACGAGGATAATCTCGTGATCTGTCAGATCGCAAAAACATGCTACTCCGTTCCCCGGGCGGTTGCCAAAGTGAACGATCCGAGAAATGAGGAGGCTCTTGCCCGGCTCGGGATCGATGTGCCGATCAACGCGACAAAACTCATTGCCCAGATTGTCGATCAGGAGGTTGACCTCGAGGATATCAGCACGTTATTGAAGTTGCGACAGGGGAAGATCTCGATAATCCAGGGGAAGATCTCAAAGCAATCCCCACTGGCAAATTCCCAATTAAAGGACGTTTCCATGCCGCCGAAGTGCATCATCACCTCTGTATTGAGAGGGGAGGAAATTATCGTCCCCAAGGGTGATACCACTCTGTGCGAAGGCGACGATGTGCTTGCAATCACCACCATAGAGAGTGAGAAAGAATTCCGCAAGCTCCTGATGGGATGATCCTCACGATGAAAACATTCAGAAGCATAGCGACACATATCGCAAGCTCCTCATGGGGCATCGTCGTTGAGGGCGTGTATATTGTCCTGTTGCTCCTCCTCTTCTATTCCATCGTTCTCATCTGTAGCGTGCTTATCCACTGATATGATCTCACGACCCTATCCCAACGATTTTAGATTGATCAGTAACCAGATAGGCAAGGTGCTCTGCGGCATTTCTCTTCTTTACTCAATCCCGTGCGTCACCGCGGTCGCGTGCGGGGAATGGGATCAGATACCGGATTATCTAATTTCATTCAACGCCTGTTTTATTGCGGGACTAATTTTCATCTTCTTCGGCATAGGAGCGACGGGGCGGATGCGGTGGGTCCACTCAATGGTGGTTGCAGCGTTCTCCTGGTTTATTGCGGATCCACTTTGCGCGATGCCTCACTACCTCAGTGGGCACTTCGCCTCGTACTTCGATGCGATGTTCGATGTCATGAGCGGCTTCACCACCACGGGGTTGATACTCATCCTCGACCTGGATCACATATCTCATAGCCTGAATATGTGGCGTCACCTTCTCACCTACGTCGGGGGGCAGGGGATGATCGTCCTCGTCCTCGCATTCCTCGTGAGGGGGACCGCCGGGGCGTACATGATGTACGTGGGGGAGGGGAAGGATGAGAAACTGCTCCCCAACGTCATCCATACCACCAGGGCCATCTGGATCATCAGCACCGTGTATCTTTTCCTGGGGACTGCCGTTTTGCTTTTCGTGCTTGAGTATGAGGGCATTGCATTTCCACGTTCCCTCCTGCACGCGCTGTGGCTCTTCATGGGTGCATGGAGTACGGGAGGGTTCGCCCCGCAATCGCAGAGTATCCTGTACTACCATAGCGTGTATGTCGAGCTCGTGACCCTCGTTATCATGATTCTGGGGTCGTTTAACTTCGTTCTGCACTATGCGGTCTGGTCCGGGAACCCCAGGGAGATGTTCAAAAACATCGAGATACGGGCATTCACGGTAACGGCGTCCCTCACCTTCGCAATTCTCGCGTGCGCGCTCATCAGATCGGGCGTGTACGCCGATCTGGTTACGGTTCTCAGGAGAGGCTCCTATCTCCTGATATCCGGGCATACCACCACAGGCTACATGCAGGTGTATGCGAATCAGATTATTCAGGATTGGGGAGAACTGGCGACGGTTGCCATCATCGTCGCAATGGCGTTTGGTGCGAGCGCCTGCTCGACAGGAGGCGGATTCAAAGGGTTGAGAACGGGGATTGTCGCGAAGGGTCTGTACCATGAGATCAAGAGAATCATGTTGTCCGAGGATGCGTATTTTCTTACAAAATTTCACCACATAAAGGATATTATCCTCACCGAAACGCATGTGAAGATGGCGGGGCTCATCATCATCTGCTATGTGGCGATACACCTGATCGGGGCGTTGATCGGATCATTATTCGGATATCCGTTTGTGAATGCTTTGTTCGAATGCGTGTCGGCGGGCAGCAATACGGGATTATCCTGCGGGGTTACGGCCCCCGCCATGCCGGCGCTACTCAAGGGGTACTACATATTTGCGATGTGGGCGGGGAGGCTCGAATTCATTTCCCTGTTCGGACTTATCGCGTTCGGGATTTCTATCCTCAGGGGGAAATAGCGCCATGATCACCCGGGTTTGCATACTAATTGCAGCAGCGTTCCTGGCTTCGTCCAGGCTCTCCGCGGCGGCGCCAGAGGATGAGGCAGTCGCTGTTGATACGCTCATCGCGCAAGCCCGGAATTACGACGGCAAGGAAGTGGTCATCGTCGGTGAACTGGTGGGCGATATCATGGCACGGAAAGAAGGGTGCTGGCTTAACATTCTCGGGAAAAATGGAGTGGCGATCGGAGTCATGGCTGACAGGAACAGCATCCGCGATGTTTCCATCGCCGGCGATTATTCCCATCACGGTGATTATCTGAGGGTGAAGGGTACGATGTACCGTTTCGCTGCAAATCTTGGCGGCGAGACATGCATCATAGCAAAGGAAGTAACTACTATTCGGAAGGGATATCCGGTAGCGCACTCGCTGTCATGGAAAAGGCTTGCGGCGGGTATCGTGTTGACAGGGGCTTCCATTATCTTCGGGATCATCGTGAGGATCCAGGCGGGTTCAACTGCAGTAGGAGGGGGGAATGTTCCCCGATAGCCCCTATGTGAGGCACTCATAATCCATTTTACCGGTCTACGTGAGTATCGCCGTCCCGGCAATATCGGACCAGGAACGGAGGGAGGTGTCATTATGAAGATAGTTTCAATTGTGTTACTGCTTCTGCTTGTCGCTCTCTTTGTAAAGTTTGCGTACGCGGAGGCAAAACAGGGAGATATCGGCAAGCAGTTGGGCGATATCAGCGCCAAACTGGATACACTGGTGACCAACCAGGCTAAACTTGACAAAATTCTCGAGAACCAAGAGACAATGATGCAGATGCTGAGAATTATCCGTCAGCGTTAGAATCGTATACGCGCATGCCTACTCCCACGTACAGATATTCTGATCCGGGCGTACAGCTCGCCATAGGACCGCCTCTGAGTCCCGCGGTCAAGTGGCTGCTGGCGGTTATTGGCGGCTGTTTTGTGCTTCAGAACCTTGCCGGCGACCGCCTCGTCTGGTTCCTGGGGCTCATTCCGGGGGTCGCCCTGTCCCATGGATACGTGTGGCAATTCGTAACCTATATCTTTCTCCACGCAGGTGTTGCACACCTATTTTTTAACATGCTCGCTCTTTGGATGTTCGGCTGCGATGTGGAGAGGGCAATGGGTTCGCGTCGTTTCCTTTCCCTCTTTTTCTCCTCGGGCATCGGTGCGGGCGTGTGCTCCTACCTGTTCTATCCCTCATTCACTGTTATCATGGGGGCATCCGGTGCCATCTTCGGATTGATCGTGGCGTTTGCCATGCTCTTTCCCGAGAGGGTAGTGACGCTGCTCCTCTTCTTCGTGCTCCCGGTCAGCATGAAGGCAAAATACCTCGCGTTTATATTTGCGGGTATTGAACTTCTATTTGTGATCGGGCATGGGGGGGGCGACACAGTTGCGCATTTCGCGCATCTGGGAGGGGCGCTCTTCGGCTATGCGTATATGAAGTGGTGGAGGTCATCGCAGTGGCAACCCCGACCACGAAAAAGCGGCGGCAAACTGGGGGACCGGGTTGACCTCATTCTCGATAAGGTGCTGCGCGGCGGCATCTCCAGTCTCAGCGAAGAGGAGAGGGAGTTGTTAAGGAATGCGGCGAAGAGAATGTAGGGCACGGGGAAAAATTCAAAATTCAATATTCAAAAGAACCGAAAAATCCCAAACTAATTGCCCGCTGATAAATGGGTTGGAAATACCGAGAACAATGAATTCGTTGAAATATCCGCAGAGTTATCATCGGTTTAATGTGTTCAACCGCGGATTTCGCAGATTGGGCGGATTAAAAAGGAGAATACGATATCAGAAGCACGGATAAACACGGATGGGCACGGCAGTTTGAAGTGAGAGGAGGTGGTTTCCAACTTTTGACATCAGGCTTTCTGCTGCCGTTTGAATCCGCGTAATCTGCAAAATCCGCGGTTAAAACGTATACAGTTTGTTAAGTGTCTTTAGTATTCTCAGAGTTCAAGAGTTGGAGTCTATTTTGAGCTTTGAATCATGAAGTTCTGATTCTCTCGGGAGGCACGTATGATCGAGGGCATTCACTGGTTGGGGCATGCAAGTTTCAGATTGGAAGGGGAGCAAATCGTCTACATCGATCCGTATAAAATAAAGGGCGGACCATGCGCAGACATCATCCTTGTGTCACACAGCCATTATGACCACTGCTCGCTGTCCGCGATCGAGCGTATCCGGAAGAAGGACACGGTGATTGTCACGTCTGCGGCGTGCGCGGGAAAAATGAGGGGCGATGTTCTCACCATTCAGGCCGGCCAGACACTGCTCGTGAAGGGCATCGCCATCGAAGCTACGCCTGCGTACAACATAAAGAAGCCGTATCACCCCCGTTCCGAGGGAGGGCTCGGCTTTGTTGTTACACTCAATGGCAAAAGGATTTATTTTGCCGGTGATACAGACCGGATTCCTGAAATGGCGATGATCAAGGCCGACGTCGCGCTATTACCGGTGAGCGGCACCTACGTGATGACCGCCGATGAAGCGGCTGAGGCAGTGCGAATGATAAGGCCGGGTGCTGCAATCCCGATGCACTACGGGACGATTGTCGGATCCAGGAGCGATGCGCTTCGATTGAAGGAACTGGCGGGAATTCCAGTGGAGATACTGGAACAGGAGGTATGAAGTCGTGGTGAGAGCGAGACTCATTGTGAACCCCGACTCCCGGCACGCCCTGGGAGCACGGCGGTTAAGCAAGATTGAGCAATTCCTTTCCGGGAATGGCATATCCGTCGAAACCTGTCATGCAGCGAAGCGCGGTGAGGCGCGCAAATTCGCGGCAGAGGCGTCAGCGAGCGGCTTATTCCAGACAGTCATCTGCGCGGGTGGGGATGGGACGATTCACGAGGTGATCAACGGGATGATCGGGACAGATCTCACTCTAGGGATACTCCCCACCGGGACGGGCAACGTTCTCGCGTGGGAACTGGGAATCCCCCGTAATCCTCTGGATGCCAGCGAGGTCATTGTCAGGGGCCGGATAAGGGAGATTGATCTCGCACGGTCTTCCGAGGGCGGCTATTTCTCCTGCATGGCCGGAGTGGGTATTGACGCCCAGGCAGTCAACGAACTCAACCTCTCAATGAAGGAGATGCTCGGGGCCATGGCATACGCGGTCAGCGGGTTCCGCACCGTGCTCCATTATATACTCCCTGAGATATCCATCGAGATCGACGGCGTTACGCCCCCGATCAAAGGATATGCGGTGGTGGTCTGTAACTCCCGTCACTATGGAGGGAGGTTCATGCTCTGTCCGGGAGCACTCATCGACGACGGTTCGCTCGATATCTGTATCCTGCGTGAGCGCACAAAACACTCGCTGATCTGGTGCGGCATGGCAATTCTTCTGAATATCCCCCGCATCACGCATGGCATTTCGTTTTACTGCGGGAAGACCGTGCGCATAAGTTCTCCCCAACCTGTTCTCGTCCAGATGGATGGAGATGTTATTGGAGTGACCCCGATCGAGTTTTCGATAGTCCCCAAAGCGCTCAAGGTCATGGTTCCCGCATGAAATATGTGATTGTCTTCTCCACGGTCTCATTCGCTCCATGCACGGCATGGTACAATATCACGCATATGCACCGTTCTCGCTAATGAGGGCAGTGTCAAAATTTACAGTCGAGGCGCTGCCTGGCACATAACGTGGTTACAGTTATTTCCCGGTTACAATTATTTTCCTTGAGAAACCATATTCTTTTCACTAAAATGTAAGACTTTGAAGCGGAGAGGGGAGTCATTTTGTATGCGAAGTGAAATACGAAGTGAAATATTTATCAAAAATGTATACCCGGAGATAGAAGGTGGGCGCTTTCCCGTCAAGCGGGAAGTGGACAGGAGCTTCCGGGTTACGGCGGATATTTACAGCACGGAGCCGCTTGAGGTTTGTCTCCTCTATAGAAAGAAGAATCCTGAATCCTCCCCCTGGTATAGAGTTCCAATGATACAAGAAGGGGCGGTTCGCTGGTCGGGGGACTTCCCGCTGAAAGACATGCTGGGGTGGTGCCAATATACAATAGAAGCAAACTTGAAAACCGATAAAAACAGAAAGACTATCTATACGCACGTGCTCGAGATCAGGGTGGAGCCCGTCAGCGCCAGGTTCGCCGCATGGTACGAAATGTTCCACCGGTCGCAGGGAAGGGCGCCCGGTAAAAGCGCAACCTTCGACGACATGATTGCCAGGCTCTCCGATATAAAGAGAATGGGGTTTGACGTTATCTATCTGCCCCCCATTCACCCCATTGGAAGGACGAACCGTAAAGGCCCTGACAACAGCCTCAAGGCGGGTCAAAATGACCCCGGCAGCCCCTGGTCTGTGGGTAATGAATCCGGAGGGCATAAGGCCATCAATCCCGAACTTGGCACCCTCGACGATTTCAGACGATTTGTTCAGGCGTGCAGGGAGATGGACATGGAAGTATCCCTGGATTTCACTACAAACTGCTCGCCCGACCATCCATGGATCAAAGAGCACCCCGACTGGTTCTTCCGTAATCCGGACGGGTCCATCAGATACGCCGAAAATCCCCCTAAAAAATACGAGGATGTATGCCCCCTGAACCTCATGCCGGAGGACAGAGAGGAACAGTGGAATGAGATCAAGGGCATCCTCACTTTCTGGCTGGACCAGGGGGTAACAGCCTTCCGAATCGACAACCCGCACACGAAGCCTCAGGAGTTCTGGGAATGGATCATCAGGGAGGTGACTAAGGATTATCCTGGAACCATTTTCCTCTCCGAAGCTTTCACGGATTATGATAAACTTGAATCTCTTTCCAAACTTGGCTTCTCCCAGTCTTATACATACTTCACATGGCGAAATACCAAGAACGAGCTCATCGAATACCTGTTGAAACTCACGAACAGCTACCTTAAGGAATTCCTGCGCCCTAACTTCTTCGTCAACACGCCGGACATCCACCCCCCCATACTCTTCACCGGAGGCAGGTCCGCTTTCAAGATGCGCATCGCCCTCGCTGCCACATCCTCATCGCTTTACGGCATGTACAACGGTTATGAGATTCTGGAAAATGACAAGCTTCCCTATAAGGATGAGCTCAGGAATTCAGAAAAGTACGAGTATAAGGTGCGCGACTGGGATGCTCCGGGGAACATCAAGGGCTATATTGCACGATTGAATCATATCCGAAGAGAGAATCCTGCCCTGCGCTATACCGATAATCTTCGCATCTATAACTCAACCGATGATTCGGTTCTCTTTTACGGGAAGACATCGCAAGATGGCAAGAACGCAATCTTCGTGGCGATTAACCTCGATCCGTTCAGGTCTGCGACGAGCAGGGTCACCGTGCCGGTTGAAGAGTTCGGCATTTCATCCGACGAAGAGTATGAGGTCAGAGAGCTTATCACTGATACCCTCCATAGATGGAGGGGAAGGGAAAACCATATAACGCTCGATCCCAATAAAGAGCCGGCGGGCATCTTCCGCTATGAGAAGAGACCATTGACCCTGCAGCCGAGCTCAAAGACAAAATAGGTTCTTATAGAATAACTTCTTCTCATTTTGCATAGAAGTTTGGGATTTGGGATTTTGGATTTGGTTGCGGCCGTAGGCCGCCCCAGACTGTTACGCTGCGGCTAAAAAGGAGGGGAGATGAAGGTGACAATGATAGCGCGGGAGTATCCGCCCAATGTCTACGGTGGGGCAGGCGTCCACCTCCGCGAGCTTTCACGATGTCTCTCCAAGCTCATGGATGTTGAGGTGAGGTATTTCGGCGATGTGAGCAGCGAATCTCCTCACTTGATGGTCAAGGGGTATATGCCATGGAGCCATCTGGACTGTAAAATGCAGCCCAAATTCAATTCGATATTCAAAACCTTCTCCACTAACCTGGAGATGCTCTGCGATGGAATAGATTCTCAGATAGTCCACACCCATACGTGGTACGGCCACTTTGCCGGGTATCTCGCAAAGATTCTCTATGCGGTCCCATTTGTCGCCACGTGCCACAGCCTGGAGCCTTTCAGGCCCTGGAAGGTGCATCAGCTGGGAAAGGGTTACGAGGTCAGCACCTGGATGGAGAAAATCGGGATTGAAGGAGCGGACAAGGTTATTGCGGTATCCAAGATTATGAAAGAGGATATTTTGAAGTACTTCAATATCAAGTCTGACAGGATAGAGGTCATCCATAACGGTATCGACCTCGACATATGGAAACAGAAGGAGATGGACCCCGAACTCAGGAAGAGATATGGCATAGAAGACGATTATATTCTTTTCATTGGCCGGCCGACTGCTCAGAAGGGGATGAGATTCCTGATCGATGCAATGGAGTATATCCCGTGCCAGCTCGTGATGGGCGCCGTTGGCGCAGACACGAAGGAATACGAGGATCTCATGATGGAAAAAGTGAAAAATAATAAAAAAATCGTCTGGATTCACGAGCATTTGAAAGAAGAAGAATACATTCAACTCTATACGAGCGCGAAGGTTTTTGTATGCCCCTCGATGTACGAGCCGTTCGGCATCATCAACCTGGAAGCAATGTCATGCAAGACGCCGGTCGTGGCAAACGCTGTAGGGGGCATTCTCGAGGTAGTGGCACATGAAGAAACAGGACTCCTCGTGGAGCCGGCGAATCCCAGGAAGATGGCCGACGCGGTCAACAGGCTGCTCAAGGATCCAGTGATGGCGAGAACGCTCGGCGAAAATGGCAGAAGAAGGGTTGAAGAGCTGTTTGGCTGGGACCGCATCGCCGACCAAACGAAGAAGCTCTACGAGAAGCTTGTCTGGAGCGCTGATGCCATGCTGCAAAAACAGCATATCTAGAGAGGATGCTGCTAAATGTTTCTCTTTCAGTATTCCCCTGATTTTGTATTCGCGAATGCGGCCGAAAAGAGGATCGGACACACGAACAACTCCCTCGTCCTGGAGCAGGACCGCAAGAAGTACACCGTATCGCGCACCGGAATTGTGGTAATCCCGAAGCCTTTGCCGAAAGAGCTCGGGTAGACGGGCATCCCCCTATGAGCCGTTCTTGTGAAGGAGAGAAGAAGCTGAGAATCGTGATGGCCGCATCAGAAGCCGTCCCCTTTGCGAAAACGGGCGGCCTCGCGGATGTTGCGGGTTCCCTGCCACAGGCGCTGGCGGCGCGAGGGCACGACGTGCGCCTCATACTTCCCTACTACGGATGCATCAAGAAATCGTCGATCCCTGTTACCGACACGAAATTGACAATCTCTGTCCCTATCTCCAACAAATGGGAATCGGCCCGGATTTTTGAGAGCAGGCTGAAAGCGGGAAACCCGGTCTATCTCATCGATAGGGAGAGTTACTACAACCGCCCTGAGCTGTATGGCACCGCGGAGGGCGATTATCCCGACAACGCGGAACGCTTCTGCTTCTTTTCGCAGGCAATCGTAGCGGTGATCAAACGAATGGGGCTGAACGTGGATGTCATCCACTCCCATGACTGGCAGACTGGCCTGGTGTGTCCCCTGATCAAGGTGGTGGAGAAAAACAGTCCCCTGTTTCAAAAGACGGCAGTGGCGTTCACTCTGCACAACCTCGCCTATCAGGGCCTTTTCTGGCACTACGACATGCACCTCACCGGGCTCCCCTGGAGCGTATTCACACCGGAAGGAATTGAATTCTATGGGAAAATAAACCTCCTCAAAGCGGGGATTGTATACGCGGACGCGATCACGACCGTGAGCAAGAAATATAGCGAAGAAATACAAACGAAGGAGTTCGGGTATGGGATGGACGGTTTGCTCGCGCAGCGTCGCAAGGATCTCTACGGCATTCTCAACGGGGCTGACTATACACAATGGAACCCAGAATCTGATCCGTTCATCATCCAGAACTACGCCCGCGACAATTGGGAGGGAAAAAAACGCTGCAAGGCGGATCTGCTGCATAGCTATGGCATAAAAACCGCTGCGGAAACCGCGGTCATCGGCATGGTGGGGAGAATGGCTGATCAAAAAGGGTATGACCTGATCGCTTCCGCGATCGGTAAACTCATGAAGATGGGCGTTGTCCTCATCATTCTCGGGAAGGGAGAAGAGCGTTACCATCGATTGCTCCGCCAGTTATCCAAGGCTCACCCGGAGAGGCTAGGGGTGAAGATCGCATTTGACAATGCGCTCGCACACAAGATAGAGGCAGGGTCTGACTACTTCCTTATGCCTTCCCGCTACGAGCCGTGCGGGCTGAACCAGATCTACAGCCTCCGCTATGGCACAATCCCGATTGTCCGGGCGACCGGGGGCCTTGATGACACGGTAACGGAATATGACACGGGAACAGGCCGGGGAAACGGATTCAAGTTTGACCGGTACTCCAAGGAATCGCTCCTAGAGAAGATACGGCAGGCGATGGCACTTTATGAGCGCCCGCCGCACTGGGATAAAATCCGCCAGAACGCGATGACATGCGATTTCTCATGGGATCGCTCCGCCCATGAGTATGAGAAAATGTACAGGACTATACTGGAGAAAAGATAGGTTTCAATATCCAAAATTCAAACTACAAAACAAATCCCAAATACAAAATCAAAAATCGCGACAAAAGGATGCTGTTCCATGATGTTTGGGATTTGGGATTTCCTCTAAGGAGGTCGACGGTGCCTGAACTGAGAAAAGATCCGATACTGGGAAGATGGGTCATCATCTCCACGGAGCGCGCACAGCGCCCGAAAGATTTTTTCACGTCTCCCGAGAAATCCGATGCGAAAAATTGCCCCTTCTGCGGCGGAAGAGAGGGAATGACCCCTCCGGAGATATTTGCCGTCCGCAGCAACGGCTCGCGCCCCAATTCTCCGGGATGGGAGGTGCGCGTCGTGCCGAATAAGTTTCCCGCGCTTCGCATCGAGGGCGATCTCGATAAGCAGGGGAGGGGAGTATATGACAGGATGAACGGCATCGGAGCGCACGAGGTTATCATCGAGACGCCTGATCACACTACATGCATCGAGATGCAGAGCCGCGAGTCGGTGGCCCAGATATTGGAGGTCTATAAGTTACGGCTCCTGGATCTGAGCCGCGATATGCGGTTCAAGTATATCCTCATCTTCCGCAACGAGGGAAGGGCAGCGGGGGCATCCCTGTCACACCCGCACTCGCAACTCATCGCTACGCCGGTGACACCGAAAAGGGTGAAGGAGGAGCTCACGGGGGCCATGGAGTATTTCAATTATAAAGATCGCTGCATCTATTGCGATATCCTGCGGCAGGAGATGGAGGAACACACCCGTATTGTCTATGAAAACGAGCAGTTCGTCTCGTTCTGCCCCTTCGCGTCAAGATTCCCCTTTGAGATCTGGGTGCTTCCCAAGAAACACCATGTCGATTTCCATAACTTTCCCTCGAACGAGTTTCCCATCCTCGCCGACATGATGATTGTCACGCTCCGCAAGCTGGGAAAAGCGCTCGGCCATCCCCAATACAACTATATCCTGCACACAGGTCCCCTCCGCCGGCCACGGAAGGGATACTGGACAACGATTGAGCAGGATTTCCACTGGCACATCGAGATCATGCCCCGGCTCACACAGATTGCCGGCTTTGAGTGGGGGACCGGATTCTACATCAACCCCACCGCCCCCGAAGAAGCGGCGAAGTACCTGAGACAGGTAGACCTTTGAGCGGGCTTTATAGATCAATCATGCTGAATTCCATGTTTTTTAACAATATATTCCCTTTAGATCCGTGTTTTATTTGTTCTCAGTAAATTCTTAGTAAATTGTTTCATCTGTGTTCATCGGCGTTTATCTATGTCTATCTGCGACATGCGTTAAAGATTCAATGTGTTGCACAGATGAACACAGATACGGCACAGATGCACACAGATAGATTCGGTTGCGACCTTAGGTTGTACTGCGACAAAAAGATCACGAAAAACCCATGAGAGATATCTGCCTCGCGATGTACTGGCACATGCACCAGCCGTACTACTATGATCCCTCGTCCGGCGCGAGCACGATGCCGTGGGTACGGATGCACGCGACGCGCGGCTATTTCGACCTCATCACGATCCTCCAGGATTATCCGGAGATCCGGCAAACATTCAATTATGTTCCCTCGCTCCTGAAACAGATCGAGAGATACACGCGAGGCGAGGTCCGTGATATCTGCCTGGAGCACAGCGAGAAACCCGCCTCTGAGCTTACCCCTGAAGAGAAGGAATTCATCCTCTGGAATTTCTTCATGGTAAACTGGGACACTATGCTGGGGCCGTACCCCCGCTACAAGGAACTCCTCTACAAGCGAGGCGCATCGATCGCGGAAAGTTCCATCTCCGATATCCTCGATCGTTTCACCGAACGGGATTTGAGAGATCTCCAGGTGTGGTTTAACCTGGCGTGGTTCGGTTTCAGGGCCTGCGCTCTCTTCCCGGAATTGAACGATCTGCGGAGACGGGGTTCGGGCTTCTCCGAGAAAGACAAGCAGCGCGTGCTCCAGATCCAATCGGAGATACTGATGAAGATTATTCCCCTCCACCGGCAGGCTATGGAGGGAGGACAGATTGAGCTCAGCACCACCCCCTATTACCACCCGATCATGCCGCTCGTGTACGACACGGACATTGCCCGCCGCGCGATGCCCGATGCTCCTCTGCCGTTGCGCTTCCACCATCCCGAGGATGTTGAGGCGCAACTTGCCGCAGCAGTGTGTTACCACGAGCAGATCTTCGGCGTAAAACCGCAAGGACTCTGGCCGTCGGAGGGGTCGGTCTGTCCCGAGATCATACCTCTCATTGCAGGACAGGGCATTCGCTGGATGGCGACCGACGAGGGGGTGCTTTTCAGATCCGTGCAGAGCAGGGACCGCTTCCGTATGCTCTACCAGCCATACCGGGTGGAATACAAAGACGCTGCCGTGAATATGGTTTTCCGGGACAGAGAACTCTCGGATCGGATCGGCTTCAGTTACGCACTTAACGAGGGGAAGCGCGCCACCGCGGATTTCATCCTGAAGCTGACGGACATAGCGAAACGAGTTCCCAGGGACGGAGCTTTGGTGAGCGTCATCCTGGACGGAGAAAATCCATGGCAGAATTACCCCGACGATGGCGAGGGCTTCTTGCGTTCCCTTTATGAGGAACTCAGCAAGGGATCGTTCGTGCGCACCATGCGGATAGGCGAATACCTCGATGAGAATCCACCCTCAGAGGTAATCGGGAACCTTCACAGCGGTTCCTGGATCGACAGCAACTACAGCGTTTGGATAGGGGAGGAGGAAGACAACGCTGCATGGGACCTGCTTGGCAGCACCAGAGCGGCGCTGAAGCAGCGGGAGTCCTCAGCCCCGGTGGAGAGCGTGAAATCCGCCCTTGAAGAAATCTACGCGGCGGAGGGAAGCGACTGGTTCTGGTGGTACGGGGATCGGTTTTCAAGCGACAATGATGCCGCGTTTGACGAGCTGTTTCGCTCCCATTTGAAGAACGTGTATACCCTGATTGGCGAGAAGCCCCCCGAAGCCCTCGACAACCCCATTATTAACCTTGGCAGGGTATCGGTATCGGATGAGCCGAAGGCCTTCCTGAAGCCGACAATTGATGGACGGGAGAGTTCATATTACGAATGGGTGGACGCGGGGCGGTACAGCGAGATCCGTTCGGACAGCACCATGTGCAAAACAGAGGCATTTATAAAGGGGATCATGTATGGTTTTGACGCGAAAACCTTGTTTCTGCGGATCGACCCGGTTAAGAAACAAGTGGAAAAGAGGCAAAAAGACGACTACCGAATCCATATCCATTTCACGAGCCCACGCGAATGCCGAGTTGCGTTTCTCCTCAAGGCCAGCGAGGACGCGTCCGGAAAGTTTGAGATCGGCCACAGGGAACCATCCGGCCGATACGGGAGAGGGGAAACCTATAACACGATCGCCATCGACAGGATCATCGAGCTCGCAATCCCGTTTCGCAACCTCGGTTTCAAACAGGGGGCAGAGGTCTGTTTTTATGTTCAGGTGAAGACGGGTGAACTGGAACTGGAACGATACCCGCGTGGCGGATATATTTCATGTATCCTTCCGGACGAAAATTTCGAGCCCGAGCACTGGACTGCTTCATAGTAAATCCCTTTTTCTCTTGTAGTGTCCGCATACTGTTCTTGTCACGCCTTTGCGTTTGCCAACCGGCAGACCCGCCAATCCGCCTCCCCCTATGGGGAAAGAAAGAACATGGCCGCGCTATTGGATGATGGACGGGAAAGACCCCACTTTTCTACGCAACTTAACACACATCAAAAATAGGTTCATGACGGATTACTGTGATGCGCACGATAACGCTGTAGGTGCTTGATGTATCAAGCCCGCATCAATCTGCATGGCAAAGAACGGGTTCGCTAAATCGAGCCGCTACAAAAATAGCCGTTCGCTCATAGACCGGATTATTGCTTTTGCCTCATCCCTGTTTTGGCTGGTTTGAGCAGAGCCATTGAAGGCTCGACCTCAAGCCAGCCAGTAAGACGCAGCGTGTCTGGCAGATATTATGTAACCTAAATCCGTCATGAGCCGTAAGGGGTCACTTATGGGTGGTATCCATTTCGCTTGTCATCCCGGCACTTCGACTGCGCTCAGTGTAAACTCGAGCGGGGATCCATTATGAAACCTGGATTCCTGCTGAAGTTTACCCTCGTGAAAACGGGGGCAGGAATGACATTTATTATTACCGTGGATTGAATCCCTGAGCCTTTGTGTTATAATGTGTAACGATATTATGTTAAAAGTCATATAATAAAATAAATCATATTTAACATATATTAGTTACATATCATGATAAAATAAAATGAATACGACTACCGGCGCAAGATATTCCGGCATTCCACTCTCTGCCGCTATCCGTCACAACCCGTTCTGGAATGCCCCCATAGACTGTTCCTCCCTCAATCTTTTTACGGGCAGAGAGAATGAACTCGATCTTATGCGCTCCGGCTTGGAGCGCAGCCGTCGCATCCTGCTGATCGAAGGGGCTCCTGGTGTTGGAAAGAGATCTCTTGGGAATTACTTCAGGTTTGAGCGGGCTATCCGCGGGTTATGCCTGAGCCCCGAACCGGAGCTGGATTTCCCCGCCGAATGCGCCCAATCGCATTTTTGGGCGCTCGCGGCGCGTGTTGCGCTCAATAAAATCATTAAAGAAACGCATGCGCCTGGAGCCCAAGCCCTCAAGGCATTTATGCGTCCGCACGACTCTCTGATTAAAAAATGGGCGCGTGCACATATGAAAGAACTGCGGGAATGTCTGGATATAGATAGACTGCGCTACTACTCCCACAGGAAGCCTATCCCCGCGTCTCCTGAACTGGTGGAATGCCTGGATTACCTCGCCCAATTCGCGGTTTCTATGGGGTTTACAGAAGGTTTGATTTTTCAACTAAGGGTGGGGGAGGGGAGGGCAACTCCCCCTGAACTAATACAGTCCCTTTGCCGGCCCCATATCACGTGGATTGTCACAGGTCTTTCCGGTTCGGGTCGAGCGGCTGCGGAAACATCTGAAAGCGTTACCTGGATCGATCTCTCCCCTTTGTCGATGCATTGCATGACATATCTTGTCAAAAAAAGACTCGGCGAAAGTCCGTCTCTTCTGAGCGAGGACATTTTAAAATATCTCTATAACGCAACGGAAGCAAACCTGGGGTATATCATGGAAGTCTGCGCCCAGCTCTTTGATCGTATTTCTTATCAACAGGGTCTTGTCACATCTCTCAATCTGAAATATACAAAGCCTCTGATCCTTTCTATAGCGCACAATAAGATCGCAGCCGCGTCTCCCAGCAGGCTTTCTGAGTCGATCTTGAGGCATCTATCCAGGACCAGGCTTTTGACCACCGGAAGGCTTTCTCGTGCCCTAAGGAAGAAGCAGGCCAGCGTATCCAGGATTCTCTCTAAATTAAAGGAAAAAGGCCTTGTAACCTGCCATTCCGTCGGTCGTGAGCATCTTTACAGGGCATGCCCCGCCGCCAGAATAATCTATGGCCGAAAGGACAGGCTCCCCGTATAATAATCAAAGCTTATCTCGTTTAAAATGTTATCCACAGGTTATTCATAATCCATCACAACAATCTGCGGCCCAAAATGATAAAGAATATCCACTTATCTTTAATAGTTTACATAAGGCTTATTATGGGAATCTGTGTCCGATTTGGAAAAACATCTATTTTGGCTGAAATGCCTCTTTTTGTTTTTTAAGGTTTTTGTTTCTGATTGAGCCAGGACTTGATTAGCTGAGCTTTTTCATGCTTAGGCAATGCTTTTTTGTTCAACCAGCGGTAGGCAGTATCCCTGGATACTCCGGCATGTTTAGCCAGGTCCTTGATATTTGCGTCGAACCTGCGATGTATTTTCCAATATTCGATAAGGCTCACGGCTATCCTTGCGCAGAAGTCATTAGTGCTTGTTTCGTTTTTCATTTTCATATTTATTGTCAACACCACTTTGAAATGTATCTTATTCCACCGGTTTGAAAGTTCCCTTTTCTTCGTCTTCTTCTTGTTTATTCAAGTCACCGGAGGGACATCTTGGGCCGAAAGCGATCATAGTGCGTTCATAAAGACATGTAGAATGCAATTGCAGGCCATTTACGGCAAGCCGCGTGCCAAGTTTTAGGTACATCTGCAAACCGGTGAAATCAGGAACTTTCACGCCGGTGGTCACACCTCAAGGTATAACGGCCAGTTGGGTCCATTCTTTCCCCTCCACCCGAGCGTATTGGAGTCCCCGAATGCGAATATGCGGTATTCATCTCCCTTGACTGTGGGAAGCTCTTTTCCTCTGAATCCCTGAGAGTTGAAAATGGAGAAGCCGCTGCGTGGCCGCCAGAAAAGATAAGGGTCATAGGTGAAATAGTCATCATTGAAAGAATGGTAGTCTCTCCGCTCATTCTTTTTTAATACCTGTATGTGAAGGGGGGAATAGTTATAGTCGATGATAATCAAGAAAAGCTAGAAGGTGAAAACTGCGATACCGATAAGGAGCATCATTATCCAGAATCTCACTGCGTACGCAACCACCTTACGCATTGTTGCCTCGTCTTTCCCATGTGTGGAGAGCGGTTTGTTCTCACGCCAATTACACTTTTTTGGCAATGATATTCCAGTGCCAGTTTGTTGTTCGAAGGAGCGGTATTTTTGCGATTGCGCGGTCGATCGCTATCAGAAAGGATTCGATCCACGGAGAGGGCGCGCGAAGCTTCGTGAGCAATGTGTACTCCTGAATGAATCCGTTTAGGTACCATATTCGGGAGAGGGATACCGGTTCGAGGGCGGCGCTCTTCAGGAGCTGTAGAATTCTTTTCCTGGTGAATCCCTTCGCGGCCCGATCACCGGGGGAGTGAGGTTCACATCCACTCCCTCCTACCTCGATGAGCACGCCTTTTGCCGGGCGTATATCCCTGGCCTTGCGCAACGCGGCGGCGGGAGAGCGGATGAAAATTTTTGCAGCCTTGAGCGACACGGATAAGGCCCTCCTCGCAGGCAGCACTGTGTAATAAGGCCAGGCATTCGGCTCGAACCCCAGAATTACCAGTCCCCCCGGTTTGCAGACTCTCGCCATCTCTCGGAGACATAGCCCGGCGGACGGAAGATGGTGGAGCGCCGCGGTGATCATGACCGCGTCGAAGCTCTCGGAGGGGAATGGGATGGACTCTGCATCGAGTACGAAGAAATATGAGGCTCCTCCCCGCGAGTCTATCCTGCGCAGTCTCTCTCTCGTTTTCATGACCATCCCGGCGGAGACATCGCTGAGATAAACCGTAAGGCCCCTGGCAGTAAGGCGCGCCGCATCCCACCCGGTCCCGCAGCCGAGTTCGAGTACCGATGCACCCGGGGGGAGCGCCGCGAGATGCTCGTGATACTTGTTCTTGAACGCGGCCACTCGCGCACAGTCCAGATTGTGCGCTTCGTCGAAAGCCGCACTCATCGTGCTATGGTAAGCGCTCTCCTGTTCTTTGAATGTACCGAGAGAAACAGGGAGAAGGATCGGAATGCCGTTGTCGATGGGGTATATCCTGCCGCAGAGCACGCAGTGGAGACAGCCCGATGCCTCTCGCAGGGTGCTGCGACAATCGATGCAGATGGGCAAAATCGTTTCGCGCATATGAAATTGCTTGACGCCCGGGCTCCTGGGCAATAAAATATATCCAGATATATGGGTTCGCGCAGGTGCAGGAAGGCATTATAACCCCGCCGGGACGCCGATGCACTTGATTTTTCGCTAGGGAGCAATCAGTTCGGTAAGCCTTGTTTCCCCCAGAGGAGTTGTTGTATGAATGATGCGCCGCCAAGAAAATGGCGAGTGTTCAAGTGGATAGGGCTCAGCCTGCTGTTGATCCTCCTTGCCGGCAGCGTCCTGCTCAATATGGCACTGTTTGTCCTCGTGGGTGGATCCGCGGGTTCGGGGAGCGACACGTTCAAGCTCAAGGAAACGACCATCGAGGGAGAGGGATTGAAAAAGGCCGCCCTCATCCCCGTGAAAGGGGTCATCGGCCGCGGTTATGGCGAGTCGTTGCTGCCGGGGCGCGGAACGGTGGAAATGATCCTCGCCCAGCTCAAGCGGGCTGCGAGCGATAACGATGTGAAAGCGGTAATCCTCGAAATCGACAGCCCCGGGGGAAGCGTCGGGGATAGCGATCTCATCTACCATGAGGTCCTGGAAGTGCGGAAGAAGGGAAAGCCCGTGGTTGCATGCCTTCAGGATGTCGCGGCGTCGGGGGCATACTACATTGCCGTGGCCTCGGACAGGATTATCGCACAGCCGACAACGATCACGGGAAGCATAGGGGTTATTCTGCACGGCGTGAATGTCGAGGGACTCTTTCAGAAGATAGGATTGCGAGAGGTGACGATTAAGAAGGGGGCGATGAAGGATATTCTCTCGCCCACCAGGACCATGACCCCCGAGGAGGAGCAGCTCCTCCAGAATATCACGGATGAAGTATGGTACCGGTTCGCGTCGCTCGTCGCCTCGGGGAGGAATTTAAGCAGGGAACAAATGACCACGATTGCGGACGGGAGGATCTACCTCGCCCCGGATGCGCTCAGGATAGGGCTGGTGGACTCGATCGGTTACCGGGACGACGCCGTTTCGGCGGTGGAAGAGCTTGCCGGGGAGAAGAAGCTCCGCCTCATTCGCTATGAGAAGCTTTTCTCGTTCCGGGATCTGCTGAGCGCGCAGTCGTACGCCATGCCTATGGCGGAACTCAAGGGGTGTCTTGCCGAGGCCGGGTCCCCGAAGCTCATGTACCTGTGGACGCTGGACTAGGGGATGATTGGAGTATTCGGCAGCAGGATGTGACACGGTATGCTTACAAAACGATCAGATATAACCTATATAGCCTACATCAATAAGCAGCAGGTTGTGCGGATGAAGCCCGACCTTGTCGAGCGAGGTTTCCATATCAGGGAGAATGTACCGCACGCCTTCTATGGGGCCAGCAGGGACGGGGTGAGCCTGACCGCCTTCAAGAACGGGAAGCTGCTCATCCAGGGAAAGGGAGCGCACGACTTTATTCTCTTTTATCTGGAGCCGGTCCTTCTGAAGGAGGCCACCCTCGGTTATGAGGAGATTCTCGACCCGTCAATCGGCGAAGCCCGCATCGGTGTGGACGAGAGCGGCAAGGGTGATTATTTCGGCCCCCTCATCATCGCCGCGGCATATGTTGACGGAGCGTCCGCCCGGAAGCTGCTCGACCTCGGCGTCGCGGACAGCAAGCAACTCACCCCGAAGCGCATCGAAGAGATGGCGGAGGTGCTTACACGTGAGACGATTCACTCGATCGTGGCCATCGGCCCCGAGAAGTACAATGCGCTCTATGAAAAAATAGGGAATCTGAACCGGCTCCTGGCGTGGGGGCACGCGCGCGCCTTGGAAAACGTGCTCATAAAAAAAACGGGATGCAAGAAGGCGATCCTCGACAAGTTTGCGGATAAAAGCGTGCTCACCCTCGCCCTGATGAAAAGGGGGAAGAAGATCGATACCGTGTTTCGGGAGCGCGCGGAGTCGGATATCGCTGTCGCGGCCGCTTCGGTGATTGCACGGAACGAGTTCTGCAAGCGAATGGACAAGCTCGGGGAGGAGTTCAAGATCGAGTTTCCGAAGGGCGCCGGTCCCGCCGTGGAGCGGGTGGCGAAGGAGTTTGTGTCAATTCACGGTGTGGAGCATCTTGCCAAAGTGGTGAAATTGCATTTCAAGATCAGCAAGAAGGTGATCTTGGAGAGCTGAGCCGTAGCTGGGCTGATTGCGCGTATAAAAACCTGGACTTTCCCCGCTATTTCCAAAAGGCTTGATAGTACACCGCAGAGACGCAGAGCACGGTCGCAGAGAAATAACTCATAACAACTTGATTCTCCGCGTGCTGCATCATCTCTGCGCTCTCTGCGTCTCCGCGGTAAAATATAAACCGCTCATTTTCCAGACGTGGAGTAGTACAGAGGCTGGAGATTGTATCTGGTTGGTAACTGGACAGTAACGAATTTAATGCTTAATATTTTAGGGAATGTATTGATAAAAACCGGTTGACCGGGCATTCCCCTCTCTGCTAGCATACGCGTGTATACAAGTGAAAGCTCCCGGAGGCGATATGGTAAGGAATTGCATTCTCCCTCTCGTGCTCATAACGATATTTCTTTCTTCTCCGGCATCTGCTGCGATTGACAAACTCCAGAAGGAAGATGCGCAGCGTCTCGTTGTCGGCCTCATGAATCTCTACTACAATATTGGGAAGGGGTTCGTCGGATATTGCAAAGACACGGTCTATGCCATTCCGGACCTGCCGAAGGCAATCGCCACCGATGTATTCCAGGTCGGACAAAAGGGCGTTCCCAGCTACTATCAGACCGAACAGGAGAAGAAGGAGCTCGAAAAACAGGAGCGCATGGAGAAGACCTTGAAGAAAGAGGAGAAGAAACTCCAGCAGAAAGAGGGCGGGCAGGGGATTACGTCCATTGAAAAAAGATAGATGTATGCGCGTGGACACCGTTGCCTGATCCATAGAGTGTCGCGATCACCCAGATGCGCTCATTGCTGATTTTCTGATTCGTGGGTACTGAATTATCTTATAGCAGAGGCAACCCCTCCCTAGCGTGCCTTTTCCTGAAAATGGAGAAGGGAAGAAAAGAACTCCCCACCTGGGATCGAGGGATATAGTTTTGCCTCTTAATCTGTTACACGAGCGGCCCTAGGCCGCAACACCCGAGATGCTCAATTCAAAGACCAAGATACTATGTCTGATTTTCCTTGTTGCGTCTGCGCGCGCCGCGTGTCTCGCCGGAGATTGCACGGATACGGTGCCCACGGATGCCATACTGTTCGCCCACCTCGACATCAAGGAGCAAGACCCGGGGCAGAAGTGGATTTTTAGCGAACTCACTCGATATCTCATCGCAAGGGCGCAGGGAGAGGAGGGGCGGCCGGCGCTCGGGGAGATCAATCTTTGCCGCTTCTCCGACTTCTGTTTCGCGCTCCTTCCCCCTGACAGCCAGGACCATGTGCAGATGCTCATGGCCGCGAACCTCCTCTCGAGCAACGGTTCCTTTGGGGTGACGTACGGAGACCAGAAGTTCCAGCTCAACGTGAGGAACACCGAGACGGCGACGAAGACGCAGACCCAGCTCCTCACGTATCTCCTCGGCATCGCCTGCAAGATCTCGTCCGGGAGCGTCCCGGAGGACGGGATATTCTCCAACCCGGTCATCGAGAAAAAGGGAAAGTTCTCTGCGTACTCCGTGAGCGACAGCAGGGCGGTCATGGCCACGAACAGGCAGATCGTGAAGGCCGCACTGGACGGAAAGGGCGGCCTCGCTTCGTCGCCCTCCTGCCGGGAAGCCATGTCGCTCCTTCCCAAGGGAATGGATATGTATGGCTACGCGCAGAACGATAGATCGTCCCTCAGCAAGCTGCTTTCAGAGAAAAAGAATGGATGGTATACGTTTGTGCTCATGCTCCTTGGCCCCGCCAAACGGATCGGGCTCGCGCTCGATGTTATAGACAAGGATCAGAGTTCAGTCGCCCTTGTTCTCGTCCCGAACAATCCCCAGGAGATCCATGAGCTGCGTGTAAGGCTCGAGCAAACCCTCGGTCTCCTCATGGCCCAGTATCTCGACCCGCAGATCAAGAGCGCGATCCAGTACGAGGAGCTGCCCGGCGCGGTGAGGATCAATGCAAAGCTCACCAGCACCTCCTCATTCTGGCGAGAGGCGTTCCGCGTGAAGAGCGCCCCGCGCGCGCCCGCACGGGGAAACGGAAAGACGAAGGGGCCACAGCAGGGATCGGTCGGTTCTCCGCCGCAGGATTCTGTGGAGACGAAGCATGCACCAGAGGGAGCAACAGGGTTGTAGCGGGGAGGCGCGGCAGGCGCTTGATGCGCTCGGGAAGGGCGGCATCGAGGCGCGCTGGGCCTCCGGGCGTGCCGGGGCGCTCGAATTGGCGCTCTCGCTCATCATGCCTCGGGACACGGTCGGCGTGGGCGGATCGGTCACGTTGGATGCGATCGGTCTCACGGAAGCGTTGCGCAGCGGGAAGCTTCACGGAGGTACCGTCACTTTCCTCGATCAGTACCGGAGAGACCTCTCTGGCGAGGAATCGCTCTCCCTTAGACACAAAAGCCTTGAATCGGATATCTTCTTCAGCGGGACGAACGCGGTCACAACGGCGGGGGAACTCGTCAATATGGATGGGTACGGGAACCGCGTCGCTGCGCTTGCATTCGGCCCGAAGCGCGTGTGCATCGTCGCGGGTGTCAATAAGCTTGTCGCGGATCTTCCCGCCGCCCTTGCACGTATCCGGGGAAAGGCGGCGCCCCTCAACTGCCGGCGGCTGAACCGGCAGACCCCCTGCGCGACACTCGGCCGCTGTGATGAGCGGAACTGCGCCGCGCCGGAAAGAATCTGCAATGTCCTGTCCGTGATACGGAGACAGCCGGGGGGGAACCGCATCACGGTCATCCTCGTCGGCGAGGAACTCGGGTATTAAAAGATAGGATTAAGGATTAAGCACTAAGGATTAAGAAAGATAGGATTAAGCTCTAAGCATTAAGCAAAAGAATAGTTATTGGATGCGGAGTGTGCTTAATCCTTAGGGCTTAATCCTTAATCCTGAGGTATTCTCTCACGCGCGGATCGAGATCGCTTCTTCTGTGACGTCGGAAACGACGCCCGTGATGCTCGCATGGAGAGGGGCGCCGAGTTTGCCTTCAGCGATATCCGCTATCAGCTGACCCGCCTTCACCATATCCCCTTTTTTTACCAGTGGAACACAAGGGGCCCCTACGTGCTGTTTGAGCGGGATGCAGACCGCGTTCACCTCGAGAGGCTTCGTCTCCATCGGGGCATCGACATCGTACTCCTCCAGTTCCAGTCGGGAGACGAGACTGTCCACCGTCGGGCGCCGATAATCTCTTTCAGGCCTCGCTTCCCTGACTTTTCTCCTGTGGAGAGGGGCTGCGCCGGAGGATTTGAGGCTTTCGACACACGCCTTGATGATTCTTTCCGGGGAGAGAAGAGTGGGGCAGGCGTACATGCCGCAAAGACCGCACTGGCAGCAAAGGTAGGCTTGAGAGATGACGAGCGGGTCTATCTCCTCAACCGCCTGGTAAGAGACTGCGCCCATGATGGCGTGCGGTTCCAGCGTGTGGCCGATGAGGAAGCGGGGGCAGAGGTCGGTGCAGAAGCGACATCCCTCGCAGGCGGAGCGCGCGATCTTCACATCCTGATCGATCGGTTTCCTCTTGTAGCGTACCACCTTGTGGTCCGCAGGGAGGACGATGAGGCTCGTGGTCGTCTTCCTGACCACGCCGGTTGATTCTGCCCCCATGAGCGGACCTCCGTCGATAACGGTGTAGGGAGAGACGGTGGGGCCGCCGGCGGCGGCGAGCGCGTCCCGGACCGATGTCCCCACGGGGGCGATGATTGTCTTTGGGGATCCGACGGCGCCTGTCACAGTGAGCCACCGGTGCGTAACCGCCGCGCCACCTCCCGCACGGTGGATATTGATGAGCGTCCCGACATTTTGTACCACGGCGCCTATATCAAGCGGGATACCTCCCTCAGGGACAATCTTGCCGAGCACATCGCATACGAGCGCCTGCTCATCCCCTGCAGGGTAGTAGTTCTCGAGGAGGTGTATCTCGATAGAGTCCCTCCCCGGACACCCCTCGAGCGCGATCACCGCCTTCTCGTATTTCTCCTTGAGCGCGATGATCCCCCTCCGGGCGCCCGTCGACTGCATGACGCGCTTCATCCCTTCGACAAGCTCGCAGGCGTAGAGCGTCATGAGCTGTTGATCGACCCTGAGGAGAGGCTCGCACTCGGAACCGTTGGCAATGACGCACTCGGCCTGAGCGCTCATCTTTTTCCACGTCGGGAAACCCGCGCCGCCCGCGCCGACGACACCCGCCTGTCTGACCTGATCCACGATATTCATCTTATAATCTTGGCTCTTCTTCGTTTTTCGTGGGTGACTAAAATTACTCCTCCCCCCTTCGAAGGGGGGAGGTAAGGAGGGGGGATAACTACGGTGACAGGTTTAAGGTGTAAGGTTAGAAATTCATATACATTAAACTTTACACTTTACACTTTTGGCTGTAATCGACACCCCCACCCCGACCCTTGCTTCGGCAAGCTCAGCACAGGCTCCCCTTCACAGGGGGAGGGAATGGTATTTATTTACCCACACAAAATGGAAGAGAAACATAATCCTTTTGCGTTAATAAAACCGCAGATTACGCGCCTGCCTGCGCGTAGCCGGAACTCCGCTATCGGCATAGGCAGGGATTGGGCGGATGAGACATCAAAGCAAGATAATCCGCGCGAATCTGCGAAATCAGCGGTTAAACTCACATCTTCATGACTCAAGGAATTTCGACATGCACTCATGCGGCCGCTCGATGATGATTTTGTTGATCAGCCCCTGCATCTCCTCCGCGACGCTGCTTCCCGCGGCCAGGGCGACCTCAACCTCGTTCTGCTCGCCGGAGAAAACGACGATGCACTTGCCTCCCTGCGCGTTTGCAAGGCGGATCTCCACGACGTGGACGCCTGCCGCCTTTGCTCCGGCATCCGCCGCCCTGACGCAGGCGGCGATGCCGTAGGTCTCTATCACGCCGATGGATTTTATCCCGGGATATTCCGGAACGGCGTTGATCGCCGAAACAACGCTCTGGTGAACGCGGGGAAGGAGGCAGTGTTCGGTGATCGTCTCCCCCAGCTCCGAATCCTGAGCGGCCCTGAGGGAGCTCCGGAGCGCATCCACATCGCCCGTGAGCGTCACGGTATACTTTCCGGGACAGACCGTCCGGGAGTCAAGGATCCGCACCCCCGCCTCCTTGACGAGCACGTCGGAGATGTAGATGCCCCCCGCAACACTGTTGAATTCGAGAACGAGAAGTGCAAGTTCCATAGTATCAATAAAGCTCAGAAGTCAAAACTAGCGTCAATCACCGATCATGTCTAGCGATTATGCGATTGTGCGATTAGGTGTTCACGGTTTCCACCCAGTTGGCTAATCGCCTACTCGCATGCGGTTATATCTTCACTTCCGGAAGATATTCTCTTACCTTATCGGCCACGAGCGCCTTGATCTCCTTCAGGCGTTCAGGCGTATCTGCTTCAAATCGGAGGACGAGGACCGGCTGTGTGTTCGAAGGCCTCAGCAGGCCCCAGCCATCTTCGAATACAACACGCACACCGTCGATGTCGAGGGTGTTGTAGCTCTTTGAAAAATAGTCTTTTATCTGCTGCACGATTTCGAACTTCTTCTCATCCGGGCAGTCAATCCTGATCTCCGGCGTGGTATAGGTCTTCGGCATATCGGCGAGCATCGCCGAGAGCGGCTTGTCGGAATTGGAGAGAATCTCCACGAGCCGGCATGCCGCGTACGTCGCGTCATCATACCCGAAGTACCGGTCGGCGAAACAGAGATGGCCGCTCATCTCGCCCGCGAGGAGCGCTTCCTCCTCCTTCATCTTCTTCTTGATGAGGGAGTGGCCGGTCTTCCACATGATCGGGACGCCCCCGGCCTTTTGGATCTCGAGCATGCAGAGGTGGGAACATTTCACATCAAAGATGACCTTGCTTCCCGGGTTCCTCTTCAGTAAATCGCGGGCGTAAAGGATGAGCAGGGTATCCACCCAGATGATTGCCCCCTTTTCATCGACGACGCCGATCCTGTCGCCGTCTCCGTCGAATCCAATCCCCACATCCGCTTTTTTGCGAAGTGTCTCCCTCCGGAGGACATCGACGCATTCAGGCAGTGTCGGGTCGGGGTGGTGATTGGGGAAGCGGCCATCAGGCTCGCAGTAAAGGCAGCTCACCTCACAGCCCAATTCACGAAGTATGGCGGGGCTCGTCGGGCCGGTCGTGCCGTTCCCGGCATCGACCACAGCCGTTATCTTCCGCTTTCCCATGCGAATCCCTTTTTTTACCGCCGCGCAGTAATCTTTGATAACGGATATCTCCTCCACGCTTCCTTTGCCGACGGCGAATTGCCCGCTCTCGATGATCTTTCTGACTTCCTGTATCTTCTCTCCATAGATAGTCGCCTTCCCTTCGGCCACCTTAAATCCGTTATAGTCCGGAGGATTATGGCTGCCGGTGATCATCACCCCCCCCTGCACCCCCTCGCGGAAAAGGGAGTAGTAGAGCATAGGGGTGGTGACGACGCCGACATCCAGGACAGTGAGGCCGGTGTGCACGAGGCCCCGGATGAGGGCGTCCCTGTAGGCTTTCGAGCTGAGGCGAACGTCGCGGCCGAGCGTAATCTTCTTGATGTCCTTTTGCGCGAGGTATGTCCCTACCCCCTTACCAAGGAGCTCTACCGTACTATCTGTGAGATCCTTCCCCACAAGGCCGCGGATGTCGTACTCCCTGAATATGTGTGCCGGTATCTTTTGCATAATCCCCCCGTCAACCGCTCACTCTCAAGATGGCTAAAGCAACTTTTTTGTTTGCCACTGAGAGCACAGAGATAAAGAAAATCTGTTTGTGAATCTAAGGTCGTTCTCAGTGTCCTGTGTGGCTTGCAGTTATCAAAATATGAAGCAGCAAGGTAGAATTGGCTGAGGATACCCAATTGACCGTCAAAAGTCAATTGTGCTGAAAAAGGGGCAGGGGGTTAGTTACGCGCAAGATATATCTTGCGAGGATCGCGCACAGCGCGCCTAACGCGAATCCGGTGAGGCAATCCGTGGGGTAGTGCATACCGAGGTATATGCGTGAGTACCCCATGAGGCCCACGAACAGAAGAAGAGGGATACGCAATCTCCTGTAGAAGCTTCCCAGTATGCACGCCGCCGCCATTGAAGAGGCACAATGTCCTGAGGGAAACGAATAATCGCTTCTGACGACTCTCCCGAGGGGGGAAAAGGCAAGCTGCCTCACTCCCTCAAGAGCCGCGAAGGGGCGCGGCCTGGCTATCACAGGCTTAATTATCCACTCTACAGATGCGTATACAAGAAATAGCGAAATCAAGATGCCCAGGAAAACCGATTTTCTATTTTTGCGGTCGATAGAGAATGATAAGAGGGCGGAACAGAACCAGATGAAATACAGCTCGCCCGCCGCACTCAGCGTCCAGAACAGGGCATCGAATACAACATTGTGGTGTGAATTTATCCAGTAGAGCAATCGGATATCCATGGCATCTCTCTCCGTAAGAACAAAGTAACGAGCCGGAGTGAATTATAATAGGATCAACCCCTTGCTTCAAACCAAATTTGGATAGATCATTACGCGATAATTTCGTACAATAAATAAAAATCAATTAGCTCGCGGGTACAGTGTATTCTCCTCTCCCTCAAGGGGGAGCCTCCCCGCAGGCGGGATTTAAGTCGTGAGGCGTTACATGCAGCTCATGATTTTAAGATTCACCATCCAGAGGGCGGTTATGAAGATGCGACTGACCACAGCGTTGATTCTCATTGCCATGCTCTCTCCGGCAGTTGGCTTTTGTTACAAGGTATTAAGCCCGGAAGAAATCGATGATCTGAAAACCTCTCCGGAACGCTTTGCCGGCTTGCATTTAATCATTAAAGACAAGGTTTCGAGAAATATCCGACGCCCATCTTCGAGGGAAGAGCATGACGGCTTCGATGCCACGTTTTACACCTGCTTCAAACTGGTTAATTCAGGGCTTACCTGCCTTATAAGGAAGTCACAATTGGAAAAATTATCGATGGATTTGGACTCCATGCCGCATGTGATCGCGAAGGGCGTCCTGGTGATGAAAAAGAGTCCGAGACTTGGGAAAGGGAGGACCCATGAAAGATACTATTTCAAGGTGGAGGAACTTATTGATGATTCGGTCGAGGTAAAAACAGCCGACTGGAACAAAGAAGACTACGCGCCGGTGACTTTTGAAGCTCTGTGCCTTGACATGGACGCGTACGTGAACAAGCCGGTGCAACTGACCAGCAAGGTTTCGCATGTGCACCCCCTCACGATGCTCTCTTCCTGCGATAAAGAGATGGGTATCACTGCCGATGAATATCTGAGCCTGATGGTAGGCCATGCGCATAACATTAGATTCTTGATTCCCAAGAACGATGAGAACCTCAAAAAGTTAAAGAATGTCAATTTCGGGGATATAAAGGGAAAGAAGCTGGCGGTGACTTTTTTATTGAGGGGAGAACTCAAGGGTTGTGAATTCACTGACTCTAAAAGCGGGAAACGATACGTATTTATCATTCACGACCTGGAGGAAGTTATTGAGGATTTGGGAAAAGTCAAAACAGGCGAGGTCAAAACAGGCGACTGGAGCAAGAAAGATTACACGCCGGTGACTTTTGAAGCACTTTGCATGGACATGGATGCATACGTTGGCAAGCCGCTGGAACTTAGTTGCAGGATTTCGCAGGCGCGTCCTCTCACGATGCTCGGTTCTTGTGAGAGAGAGATGGGCATTATGAGCGATGAATACCTGATCCTGTTAACGGGAAATGCGACGAGTATGAGATTTTTGCTTCCCAAGAGTGATGATAATCTAAAGAAGATAAAGGGCGTTCTCAATTTTGGAGATAGTAAAGAAAAGAGGCCGGCGGTAACTTTTTTATTGAGAGGGGAGCTTAAGGGCTGCGGCATCAATGACACGAAAAACGGGAAGCGATATATATTTGTTATTCACGACCTCGAAGGCACCTGATCTGATTTTGTGTCCTGTTTTTTAAAACTAAGACCTGCGAAACATCTTTTTGATACGCGCAAGAAATCTGCGTAGGAACATCCTGAGAGGCTTCAAATCCCAGCCGAGCAGCGATGCGCCCGCGAGCATCATCAGCGTCCCTTGGAGAATGGGAAGAAAAAGGCCGATAAATCCTACCACCAGGAGAATCCAGCCGCACGTGACACGTAGTGTCTTTCTTATCTTACTGTTCACGTGCGTTTTATATCCTATTTGCACCTACCCGGCAAGCTAAAACTCCATGAATAATTTCCTTGCCGGAGAGAGCGGAAGCGGGTCTGAGAGCAGAGAATCTGTTCCGAATCAGGGAAATGCCGATAATATACTTTGTTCCCCGATGATGCGGGGACCGTACTGTTTTCGAAATATTTTCCAGGATATGCATGCCGATCAGGAAGGCAAAATCTTCTTCAATCGTGAATCGGGGATTACCGCCCCGCGCAATTTTCAAGAGATTCCCCAAAATATTGAGCACGAAATTCATAGATGACTAATTACCGGACAGATACGAAATTCAGCATCTGTACTACTCCAAGTTTGGAAGAAGAAAAGGTCATATATTGTAAGGGGTCACTTATGGGTGGTATCCATTTCGCTTGTCATCCCGGCACTTCGACTGCGCTCAGTGTAAACTCGAGCGGGGATCCATTATGAAACCTGGATTCCTGTTGGAGTTTACCCTCGTGGAAACGGGGGCAGGAATGACATATTCAGCAATGTACCACCCATAAGTGACCCATTACCATATATTCCACCGCGGAGACGCGGAGGACGCAGAGATGAAAGATCATCCAGCCTGATCTATTCACCAACTCAAAACTGACATAACTGCCCAATAGCACAAAAGACTACACGCTTTTAACCACTGAAGACGCTGAGGTCACTGAACGATTCACACAACTATCTCATTGATATCTTAATCGCCATTCAGGAC
>JAPLCW010000113.1 GCA_026392015.1 Candidatus Auribacterota bacterium
TTCTCCAGATAGCCGTACAATGTATTTTTTCACTGACCTCCTCCAGATTTGTGTTTCTACCACCTTTACAGATAAGTTTTACACAAAATCCGGAGAAAGTCGAACTTATAACCCAATAATATTTTGATGACATGACACTAGCCTGGCTCTCTGCATGATCTATCATCTCTGCGTTCTCCGCGTCTCCGCGGTGAAATATATGATCTCTTCTTTTTCCAAACTTGGAGTACTACAGATGCTGAAATTTGTATCTGCCCGGTAATTACCAGTAGTGAATTTAGTGCTCACTATTTTGGGGAATCTCATGAAAAAGATGGAGATGTGCGTTTTTATCTCTTGGCAGGCGATCCAGTTCGTCCCTCTTTCCCTTTTTTACTCTTCGCTATATGGCATTTTTATAAATCAAGAACTCTCCACATGATTCCAGTTTTCAGGAAGGGCAAGGTTGACTCCTTGGAGGTTTGAGGCGAAGCTTCGCCAATATATTCCTGCTGCCGACAATTTTCAATCATCGGGGTTGTTGCATATGGTATGATGTAAGATCAAAAATTCAGGATACGAGTACTATTCCTGACAAAGGCGGGGTATGGCGACATCCACGGGATCAAATCTGCGGAGCACGCTCCACACCACGCGCGTGAGCGCTCTCAGGAAGTATGCAGCCCTCGTCGTCGGGAGAGGGGGGCTCGGGGCGCTCCTGAACTACGAGGCGCGCACACTATTTCTTGAGAACCTTCCCGGCGCGCTGGGAATCATCCTTCGCCGGATTCTTTATCGGCATCTCTTTGGGAAAATGGGCAAGAACGTTATCCTGGGGAAAGGCATCACCCTGCGCCACGCATGGAAAATATCTCTGGGGGACAACGTCGCCATAGACGACTACTGCACGCTCGACGCGCGCGGGGATGATGATTCGTCAATCTCCATCGGCGACAACACGATTATCTCGCGAAACACGATCTTGAGGACAAAAGACGGCACAATCGCCGTGGGCCAGGGCAGCGGTATCGGCTCGAACTGCATGCTCGCATCTTCAAGCACTATCGAGTCCGGTGAGAACCTTCTGATGGCTTCCTATGTATGCATTCTCGCCGGCGGGGAGCATTCCTTCGATCGCGTCGATCTCCCCATCGTCTCCCAAGGGATGTTCTCAAAGGGCGGGGTTTCGATAGGGAGCGATGTATGGATCGGAACCCGAGTCACAATATTAGACGGGGTCCGCATCGGCGATCACGCCGTCATCGGCGCCTGTTCCATGGTGAACAAGGATATTCCCGACTACGCGGTGGCGTATGGGACTCCTGCCAAAAGGGTAAAGGACCGGAGAGAAATAACAAATACAAAATGACAAAACAATCCAGGAGCCAGAATTCAGAAGACAGAATACAGAATTCAGGAGACAGGAGATAAACGTTTCTCTGAAATGCCGTTATTCTTAATTCTGTATTCTGGATTCTGTATTCTTGCTTTTCCATTCTGGCTCCTGACTCCTAAGCAGTTGTCGCATTTCGGGGTTTGAAGCTGATTCTTTGGTGAATATATAGACTATGAAGCGTGACCTTAAGATCCTCGCCAACGAAGAATATGACCTCCTCATTATTGGAGCCGGTATTTACGGAGCATGTGCGGCCTGGGATGCGTCTCTAAGGGGGTTGAAAGTCGCGATCATCGACAAAGGCGATTTTGGCGCGGCCACCTCACAGAACAGCCTCAAGACGATCCACGGCGGCCTGCGCTACCTGCAGCAGGCTGACCTCGTCCGGATGCGCGAGTCGATACGCGAGCGCCGCACTCTTATGAAGATCGCCCCACAGTTCGTCCACCCCCTCCCCTGCCTCATGCCTACCTACGGCCATCGCACCAAGGGGCGCGAGGCGCTCCGCATTGCCCTGTGGTTCAACGACCTCATCGGCTTTGACCGCAACAGGCTCGACGATCCCGAAAAATTTCTCCCGCGGGGGCGAATCATTTCGCGAAAAGAACTGCTCGACCTTCTCCCCGGCATTCCGGAACGCGGGTTGACCGGCGGCGCTCTCTGGTATGATTGCCAGACGCATAACTCCGAGCGCCTGCTTCTCTCATTCCTCCTCGCCGCCTCGGAGAGGGGCGCCCATGCGGCAAATCACGTCACGGCGACTGGATTCCTCGCAAAGGAACGGCGCGTCTTCGGCATCACTGCGCGCGACATGCTCACGGGCCAGACGTTCGATATCCGCGCGAAGAGCGTGCTCAATACCGCCGGCCCATGGCTACAGAAGGTGCTCGATCTCCTCCCCAACGGCGCGCCGCAAATCCACCTTCGCCTCTCCACAGCTATGAATCTCGTGACCAGGAAATTCATTGGCCGCTTCGCCGCCGGACTCGCCGGGCGTGCGGATCTCATCGAGGAGGATGCCCTGATCAGGCGGGGATCACGCCTCTACTTCATCGCACCGTGGCGCACCGTGTCTCTTGCCGGGACGACCTACGCTCCCTATGAAGGAGATCCCGATGATTACCGATGCAGCGAGAGCGATGTGGCCGGCCTCCTTGCGGAAATCAACGCGGCCTACCCCTCCGCAGAATTGAGCCGCGAAGATGTGCGTTGCGTCCATACCGGTCTTCTCCCCATGAAGAGGGTGAACCCAAAAACCGGAGATGTGGTGCTGCGGAAGCACTATCAGATTATTGATCACCAGACGGAACATGGATGGGAAGGTCTCATATCCATTCTAGGTGTTAAGTATACCACAGCCCGCGGTGTCGCAGCGGAAGCGGTGGATATCGCCATGGGACGCCTCGCGAGGACTTTTGTGAAGAGCACAAGCGATCACACGCCGGTCCACGGCGGCCAGATCGGGCGGTTCAATGACTTTCTCATGGAGGCCCTCCGCTCACGCCCTCCACAGATCAGTCCGGAGAGCATGACACATCTTGTATATCACTACGGCTCGCGTTATCCCGACGTCCTCTCCCACGTGCGTAAAGAGTCGCAGCTCGGGCAGCCGCTCCCGGATCAGGAACACGTCACCGGGGCGGAAGTTGTCCACGCCGTTCGTGAAGAGATGGCCATGAAACTCATAGATGTTATTATGCGGCGCACCGAGCTCGGCTCAGCAGGCCGTCCCGGGAACGCATGCCTCACTGCCTGTGCGGATTTAATGGCGAGGGAGTTAGGGTGGAACCTCTCCCAAAAGCAAAATGAAATCGCCCAGGTCTTGTCCATTTATCCACAGTAATCAGCGAGGGAAAGGATCGTGTCGCTGTTACGGTTATTCGGGGAGCCACGATAAGGGTGCGCGTATGACTCAAAAGGCAATATTCGATGACGAGGCGAAGAAATGGCAGAGTCTCTATCTTGATTCCTCTTCAGAGCGCTGGGGGATCTTTCAGGGGTATGTTCGGAAGCGAACACGCGCAAGGATGGATCTCTGCCTCTCGCTCCTCCCCCCCCTCAAGGGGAAAGAAATTATCGAGCTTGGCTGCGGCCCCGGCTATTACGGCATACGGTTAATTCGGGGTGGAGCGATATGGACGGGGGTTGATATATCGCGCGCGATGCTCACTGTATGCAGGGAGAACACACGCAGCAATCGACTCGTGCTTGCGAATGTCCTCGCCCTCCCGTTCCGGCCAGGGAGCTGTGATATCCTTCTCTGCATCGGTGTTCTGAGCTATCTGAGAAAAAGCGAAATCGCCGCCCTCTTTTCCCGGGTGAGCGACATCCTCCGCAAAGGCGGAATCTTTCTCGTTCAGACCGTGCGTCTGGACCCGCTCACCTGGATCCGCTGCCGCCTTCCGTGCCGGATTCCGAGGCCGTTCAGAATTCCCGGGCCGCTCTATCCGCGCAATCCAAAAACCATCGCGCAGCTGCTCCAAACGAACGGCTTTTCCATTCGGCGTATTATTCCCTATCGCAAGTTTATTATTTATCCCGCGGGGACGGTTTACGTTGCCGTAAAAGAATAATATGCAATTGTGCGCACTACTTCATGTGCACTGCGGGATGCAAGGCAAAAGCCATTCCCTACTCAGAGCCACGGGACACCCTTAACCTGACTTATTCATCAACTCGAGATCTGACTGATCTCACTACATGATTACCCATTGAATTGTAGGGACTTGATTCATCAAACCCGTTTGTAGATACCCACGGGCAAGCCCGTGGCACTTTTTATTTACACGCTTCGTGTAACTTGGATTTTGCATTCGTGCATATGTCATCCCCGCGAAAGCGGGGATCCAGTGCCTGTATTGGTTGTCGCTTTTCTGGATTCCCTCTTTCGCGGGAATGACAACCGAAAGAGCAAAATTCAAGAATTTGCATTCATCCACGGGCAAGCCGGTGGAATTCTGCCCCTGCTATGTAGACATAAGTCCACCCATTTTTTTAAAACAGGATTTAGAGGTATTCGTCGAATTCGTGCAGCCTGCTATTCGGTCGTCTCCTATATCAGGAGAGATC
>JAPLCW010000041.1 GCA_026392015.1 Candidatus Auribacterota bacterium
GAGGGATATGCCAGGACGAGCTTGACAGGTGCGGAACTACGCGATAATCCGTGATTCAATGCACTGGAATTACCTGTGCGCGAGGGAATTTCATTCTCTCTTATTGCCGAGGACAGGCCTCACCCCGAGGGATTCGCAGACGCCGCACCCCGTACATCCTTCAAGGGTGCAATCGGCGGTTAGCTCTCCCCGAACTGATTTCAAACGCTCCGACAGAAGAAATTCCATGCTTACGCCGGTGTCAATCACCTCCCAGGGAAGCAATTCCTCATCGTCGAATCTCCTCATGGCGTAGGCGACGGGATCCAGGCCTGCTTCCTGAAACACCTCACGCCAGAGCTGCGGTTTGAACGTCTCCCTCCATCCGTCGAAACGGCAGCCTTTTTGCCACGCGAGCGAGATGGCATTGCCAAGCGCGCTGTCACCACGAGAGAAAACCCCTTCCAGGAAACTCGATTCGAGGTCATGGAACTTCAAGCGGACATTCCTCGCTCTCACTCTCTTTCGCAGAAAATCCTGCTTTGCCCGCAGATTATCCAGCGCGTGTGGGGTCAAATCTTTATCCTTGACTTTTGCTGTCAAAAGTCAAGGATAAAGATTTGACCCCAATAACCACTCGCTCATCCCCGCGCCAACAAGTTCATCGCCAAGCTCTCGGCGATGTGGCGTGAGCTGGTGACCTGCCTGAAAATCCCCGGGATCTGCGCCCACAACAACCTGGCTGAACGCCTGCTGCGCGACAACGTGATCATGCGCCTCGCCAAAACCAAATGGCAGCAGAAAAGAGCAATGAGAAAGATCAAGAAAATCCTGAGTCGGTACAAACTGGCGACGCGCTACCAAAAAACCTTCGCCGGCAAAACATCAGATATCATCGCTTATCCGGGCTATAAGCTTTGTCCAGACGGTTCGATCGGGATTTCATCCGAATCAACTCGGCGGATGAAGTTGAAGTTACTCCGGCTTAAAGAGCAAGGATCTTCTCCAGAGAAGATCCGGAGTTATCTCCGCCGGCGGCAGGCGGCTTCTCGTCCGCCGACCGGACGTTTCGATTTGAAAGCCGGGGGAAAAACCGGCTTCCAAATCGTCAAATAACCAAATCATTCCTACGGATGCGCGACCACGCGAAACGACCTGCCGTCGTGCGTGTACGACGTGGTGTCGACGCTCTGGGCGGAACAGGAATCGTAGCCCAGTAACCGCGCGCCATTGTCCCAGTTACCGCCGGCGGTGCTGCCGCAGGCGGCAGCCCAGGTATAGTTTGTGTCGGCATCATCGCAGGCCCTGCGATTCAGATAGAAGTAATTACCACCGCTGCCACAACCTAACGTGGGATCCTCCCCTGTCCCCGGGCTGCAGGCAGTCTCGTAGTCGTTCTTTCCGCTTGAACCTGCATCATCGGCCAGATACGGCAGAGCCGATTTGCCGGCGGTGCCGGCCCAGGCTCTAAGCCAATTGTTAATGGTTGTCCAATCGGTACAAGTAGTGCAATCGCTTAAATCCTTTAATCCATCTACACAATCTGAGATTGCAAGAGCGGAGATAACAGAAGCACCTGATTGACCATTATGAGAGGAGTTGATATCTATTCCCGCCACATTGCTTGCTATTTTATACCACTCTCCAGCAGCGGCAGCCTCCATCCTTTCTTTCAGTGTGTTATTAGAGACGCAGGTGTAGGCTCCTGTTACCTTGGAATTATCTGAAACACCCTTATTCCAGGAAACCGAATCGGCGAGTAACTTGCTCCAACAGGCGCCCCGGGTGTTAGTCTCATACCAGTGCCAGCCGGGAAGGGCATCGCAGCTGGTTTGGGTTAACGTCCATTGTGCTGTTGGGGTTGTGGTTGGGGTTGGGGTTGGGGTTGGGGTTGGGGTTGGCGGTACAACTAATTCCCCTGTCTGCACCCCCCAGCTTCCTGACTGCGTGGAGAAGAATGTCTCACCTGCGCGTACATCCTCAGGCCCTGCACTGCACCCGGTGAATGGCGTGGCCACGGCACTGTAGATCTCAGTGAGTGTACGCCCGGTGCTGACTGGCCCTGTGGAGGGCTCCTGAAAAGTGGATCCGGGCGTGGGCACAGGGGTCCCTGTTGTCAGATAGGTGTAAATATCGCCAAGCGCGGGCATCTTGCTTGCCGCAGACCCCGGCGCGCCGGGAGAATCAATGTTCCCGGCTATGGCCATACCGGCCAGGCCGACCGCAAACATCAAACCTAACACCATCATGATCAACTTTTTCATCTCTTCCTCCTTACCGCTAAGACGGTACTGTCAAAAGTTTTCCTTCGAATTTTCTCTAACTCACTCAATACGAGCATATTACCTATAAATATGCTCTATCCCCCCTGTTTTTGCATATTTTGGCTCTCCTTTTTCATTGCGGAGGAGTTATCCCATAATCGCCCGAAGCCGAGCGTTTCTTGCAAAGCTCGGCGAGGCGAGGGCGATTGTGGATAACTCCCATCTTCTTCTTGTATGGTGCTATACGCCTCTCATTTTACCGCAAAAATCAAATACACAGCAATGGCGGTAAAATCACACAAACACTTTATCGTTATAATTATCCGCATATTTCGTGCCAAAGTTACAGTTTTTAAGAAAAATAAAGCAAACAGTCTTAATAATCACGAGCCGAATCAGTTGCAACTACAGTCCCAAAGGTAAATATTATCGATAGATCCACCAAAAGTCCGATTTGCATACTTTG
>JAPLCW010000132.1 GCA_026392015.1 Candidatus Auribacterota bacterium
AGCGCTTTTAGCACTTATCCATCTCCTCTGCCAACACTCTGCCTGCGTGAACATCTTGATTCCCTAAAAGACGTCTGATACCCTGATCATAGCCGATAGAAAAGCTTCAAATCGCCATCAAAGTGCGTAAGTCGTGTTAATTACTCAATTACTTAATCACTCAATCACTACCCGGAGATCATAGTATGTGTCTTGCACTACCCGGTAAGATAAAGGAAATCCTGGATGACCGCCAGGCCCTCGTAGATTTCATGGGGGTCGAGAAAAAGGTGTCTCTCGACCTTATCGAGAAATGCCAGGTGGGCGACTATGTGATCGTTCACGCAGGTTTTGCGATCAATACATTGAACAGAGAAGACGCACGTGAAACCATCGACTATTTCAGACAACTTTCCGGACACTCCCTCTAAGCGCAACAACGCGTCGAAGGCCCGCCTGCTCCTGGAGCGGCTTTCCGCCCACCGGGCGCCGGCGACGCTCATGGAGGTGTGCGGGACTCACACGGTCGCACTCTTCACAACCGGTGTCCGCGCCGCGCTGCCGGAATGCGTGCGGGTGATCTCCGGCCCCGGCTGCCCCGTCTGCGTCACTCCACTGGAGACTATCGAAAAAGCGATAGGGTTTGCGCACAGGAAGGATACCGTTCTCTTCTGTTTTGGCGACATGCTGCGCATTCCGGGCGTCCATGAGACACTCGAATCCGCACGGGCACATAGGGGCGCCCGGGTGAAACTGATGTACAGTCCTCTGGAGGCGATCGAATATGCCCGAAGGGAACCGGATCAGTCTCTTGTGCTTTTCGGGACAGGCTTTGAGACAACGATCCCGATCTTCGCCTCGGTGCTCATGCGCGCTCGAGAAGACAATCTACGAAATATTTTCTTGCTCTCCGCGTTCAAATCAATCCCTCCCGCCATAAAGGCCCTGCTCTCCGCGGGCGATAGCGCAGTCGATGGCTTCCTCCTTCCCGGTCACGTGAGCTCTGTCATCGGGGTGGAGCCCTACGGGTTTATTGCCGGAGAGTACCATCTCCCGGGCGTGATCGCGGGCTTTGAAGCGGCGGATATGATCGAGGGGATCCTTCTCCTCCTCCGGATGATTGATAGCCGCCAGCCGGAAATAAAGAATCAATACACGCGTTTTGTCCCCCCCGAGGGGAATCCGAGGGCGCGCGCGATGATCGACACCGTGTTCGTCTCCCGCGACACCGACTGGCGAGGACTGGGCACAATCCACAACAGCGGATTCGCGCTACGAGATGATTTTCGCCGATTTGATGCGGATCAACTCATGGACTTTGAGATCCCCCCCGTTCAGGAACCGGCGGACTGCATCTGCGGGGAGGTCATCAGGGGGAGACGCACTCCCGTCGATTGTACCCTCTACGGACGATCTTGCACCCCGTCGCATCCGATCGGGCCCTGTATGGTCTCGAGCGAGGGCACGTGTGCGGCTTTCTATAAATATAGCAGGTGATTAAGTAATTGAGTGATTGAGTGATTGGCCAGGGATACACTTAATTACTCAATCACTTAATTACTTAATCACTTTCTTCAGAATCACTTTCTTCACGAGAGGATGACACATGAGACCTCACAAGAAAATGCAGATTTGGCAAAATGTTATGGATTTTATCCAAGAACTATATTCAATCACCGCAAGATTTCCCAGAGAGGAGATTTACGGATTAATATCCCAAATGCGAAGGGCTGCAATATCAATCGCATCAAATATCGCTGAGGGATGCGCGCGTAAGAGCAATCAAGAAAAGATGCAATTCTTTATCATAGCCAGGGGCTCGCTCAGCGAACTCGATGCTCAACTTGAAATCTCTAGGCGCCTCCAGTTTGTATCCCAAGAAGAATACGATACCCAGAGCGAAAAACTTGATGTCATAAGCCGAATGCTACAAGGCCTCATTGATAGCCAGAAACAAGTAACTCGATCAGCCAATCGCTCAATCACTTAATCACTTAATCACCCGTTGTAGGAGAGGATAATTCCGGTAATGCACGATAAGATACATCTCAATATGGGGTCCGGCGGACTGGCTTCCCGCGAGCTGCTTGAGGAGGTCTTCCTTCCCCTGCTTGGGAACGAGGTGCTCAACCTGCTCGATGATTCCGCAGAGATTGCTCTCGGTAGTGAACGCATCGCCTTCACCACCGATTCCTTCACTGTACACCCTATCTTCTTTCCCGGGGGAAACATCGGAACACTTTCCGTCTGCGGTACAGTCAATGACCTTGCGGCGAAAGGCGCTACGCCGGTTGCCCTCTCAGCCGCATTCACAATCGAGGAGGGATTTCCCATTGCGGACTTAAGAACGATTGTCCACTCCATGCGTGATTCAGCGGATCTTGCCGGCGCACAAATTGTTACGGGTGACACCAAAGTAGTCGGAAAAGGAGTTATGGATGGTATTTTCATTACCACCTCAGGAATAGGGCGTGTCCTCGAAGGGCTGCATATCTTTTCAGGAGGGGCGCGGCCATCTGATCTGATCATCATCTCGGGGACGGCGGCGGATCACGGAGTGGCGATTCTGAATGCACGGGAAAAACTCGGATTCAATCCGGAAATCCGGAGCGATGTTGCCCCGGTGCACCGTATCGTGGAGAGAATATCCCACCTCGGACCACAGATCCACGCGATGCGCGATCCCACACGCGGTGGCATCGCGGGCGTGCTCCACGAGATAGCGCGCGCTTCACGGGTCACGATAAAGATTGTCGAAGATGCCGTTCCCGTACGGCCGGATGTGCGCGCCTGCTGCGCTCTCCTCGGGCTTGACCCGCTCTCTATCGCAAATGAGGGAAAACTGATCATATTCACTGCCCCGGAGTCGGCAGAAACGGTTCTCGAATGCGTGAGGAAACTGCCCGAGGGGAAAGAAGCGGCGATCATCGGTGAAGTTGAGGCGGAACCCTATTCGGAGGGAAGCCCGCCTGTAATCCTGGAAACATCTCTCGGGACCAGGCGGTTCCTCCCGCTGGCCGAGGGTGAACCACTGCCGAGGATTTGCTAATTTCAGATCACAATGTAATGTAAATGTAAGATACGGAGACGAAATAAAATTACCGGGATTTTAAAACCACCGATGAACACGGATGCATACAGATTGGAAATTCAGCCAACATGGATTATTCACCAGACGAATAAAAGGGCAATTATCACGGCCTCACATATGCAACCGCGGATTTCGCGCCTGCCGGCAGGCAGGGAGTAGACGGATTACAAACAATAATCCGCCAAATCCGCGGTTAAAACATTTTGGTGCTTTTTCCTGTTTTTTCATCCGTGGTTAAGGATTAATTGGGTACGCTAATGCATGAACTCTCTGTTGTTGATGGGATACTCAGGGTCGTCGAGATCCAGAAGAGAAAGCATCGCTTCTCACGGGTGAAATTAATTGAGATCATATGCGGGAAGTATAATTGCCTCTCCGAGGACAATCTGCAATTCTGCTTTGACGCCGCTACGGAATCTTCCTCACTCAAGGGGGCGCGACTGAAAATCGTGCGGAGGGGCGAGGACTACAGGTGCGCGGCGTGCAACGCGGAGTTTGGAGCGGAATCCGAATCCCTCCCCACATGCCCTGCCTGCCGCTCCACTGATGTCATCCCTCGCATGGATTATGCTGTGTACGTACGTTCGCTGGAGGTTGAATAATGAAGATAAAAATGAGAGAGCGGGTTTTGTCCTCAAACGATGCATGGGCGCGGGAAAACAAGGCATTCCTTACGGAGCGGAACATACGCATGCTGAACCTCATCGGTTCCCCAGGCGCCGGCAAAACCTGTCTCCTCGAGAAAACGATTGATCTCCTGGGGGAAAGGATCGCCCTGGGGATCATCGAGGGGGATCTTGCGACGGCAAAAGACGCAGATCGCATACGGAAGAAAGGCGTGCCGGTCTATCAGATCAACACGGGAAGCGGCTGCCACCTCAACGCCCGTTCCGTGCATAAAGCCATGCGAGAGCTCTGTACGGACACACCCATCAATCTCATCGTTGTTGAGAATGTGGGGAACCTTGTGTGTCCCGCTGAATTCGACCTGGGGGAGGATGCAAAAGTGGCAGTCTTGAGCGTCACCGAGGGAGATGACAAGGTGGAAAAATATCCGCTCCTCTTCACCAAAGTGAGCGTGTTGCTCATCACCAAGATGGCGCTTCTCAGGCACACCAATTTCAATCTCACCACGGTCCGCAAAGCGTTCAGGAAGCTTAATAGGATGGCGCCGCTCTTCTCCATGGACAGTCTTTCGGGGCGTGGCTTTTCCCCCTGGATGGAATACCTCAATGCCGCTGTTCAGCGAGAAGACTCGAAATAGTCGTCTTTCTTGAGCCCGGTCATATCGAAAATGCTGGGCGTGCAGGTTCCTTTCGTGATTACCTTGAAAACACAGCGGTAGCTCTTGCCCTGTTCCACTCCATACTTTTTTAGGTAACGCTCCCCGGGATACCATGAGTTCGCCAGTTTGAAGAGGTGCTCGCCTGAGGTCTTGGGGCGTGCCCATTCCTCCCGAACCTCCTGATCAGTCGCGAAACGGAACCAAACCTCATATCCCTCATATCCCGGACCACCAGGCGACTTTGCCTGGCCGGAAGACTCCGCGGTTTTCTCAACCCTGGTTATTGTGGCAGTACCCTCGTAGTCGGCATACTCACAGGGCCCGCCGAAGCGCCTCTCACTCGCACCCGCGCCAAGGCGTTCCGCCGCTTTACCCCCGCACGCAAGAGCGCACACCAGCAGCAGCGCACCAATCGATAGCGCCTTGCAACCATAAGAACGCTTCACCTGTTCTCCCCCATCAGTATCCGCCTTTTCCGCTCCCCCCAGTGACGAGTGCCACTGATGAACTTGTGCCGATCCTGTTTGCCCCCGCCCGGATCAGCTCATAGGCAAATTCTCTAGTCTTGATTCCACCGCTCGCCTTGATGAGTAGTTCCTCCCCCACCACTTCCCGTATAAGCCTCACATCCTCCACTGTTGCTCCTCCCTCTTCTTTGCCTGTGGAGGTTTTGATGTAGCGTGCGCCTGCTGCTTTCGCGAGGCAGCACGCGCAAATTTTCTCTACCGTCGTGAGCAGAGCCGTCTCGATGATGACCTTGACAGTTTTCCCCTCGCACGCCCTCACCACCTGCTGGATATCATCCAGAACGAGCGAATAATGCTTGCTCTTGAGCGCACTCACGTTGATCACCATGTCTATTTCCTGCGCCCCCCTCCTGGTGATTGCGTCGTGCGCCTCGAATGCTTTCGCCACAGGTGTCATCTGCCCATGCGGGAACCCCACCACTGCAATCGGGATGACTCGAGTTCCTTTGAGTTTGCCCGCGACATATTCCACATCACCGGAAAATACGCACACCGATTGGAACCGATACTGCTTTGCCTCCTCGCAGAGGCGGTCAAAATCCTTTTTACGCGCGTCTGTCTTCAGGAGTGTATGGTCGATTATACTGGCCAGCTTACGGTCATACTTTATGGCTTTCACTGCTTCACCCGCTGTACGTCGCCTCTGCGGTACCATCATGATAGAATATCTTTTATTACGTCTTTCGTGTCCGCTATCTTCTCCACCTCTTCCGGAAGATAAAGCATCACTCCGCCCTTCACCGGGCGTATAATGATTTTTCCCTCCTTGGCCATCATATTCGTCTGCGCGATAGGATCCGACCCCTCGAAGTATTCGCGGAATGCCTGATTGAATCCGCTGTACACAGTGTGAATACCTCTGTAGGGTGGTTTCCGGAGTTTCTTGATCGCACGCAGGACAAACTCATCGGGGGTGAGCTTTTGCTCCATGGCGGGCCTCCTTATAAAAGCTCGGCTATCATCGGAATTATATACCACGCAAATTATTCGCGCTATATAAAATAGTAGTGAAATATAATGCATCACTTATGGGTGGTACATTGCTGAATATGTCATTCCTGCGAAAGCAGGAATCCAGGTTTCATAATGATAGGGGTAGGAAGAGTCGATTGCCCGACCCCTCCCCCCTCCGAACCGTGCAGGCGGTTCTCCCGCACACGGCTCTCCAGTTGGCGGTTCACCTCCGAGAGGATTGACAGGCCATCGCATAGGCCGCTGCAAAGGAGAACAGTCCATGTTCGGCAAAGAAACTTTCACCCTTTCCTCAAGGGCCGTCAACATGCGTTCCGTCCATACCGATGGTTCAACCCAGCTCCATCGAGCTCTGATCTCTTCGGCCTGTATAGCCCTTTCCGGCACTCCGACCGAGGTAGCTTCCCTCTGTATGATCTTCACGCCTCCGCCTCCCTGCACCCCTTGGCTCCATGCCCATTACAGGCACTTCATCGCCACTATGGGTGCTGTGACTCCTGCAAGGCTCTCCATTCCCCGCAGGTCTCCCCGCTTCACGTGTCCCGCCTTCCCGACCATTCCAACCCCAACCACCCCGTGCCCCTCTGACGCCGCTTTTACACGCTACCCCTCAGCTCGTCCGATTTCCTGTTTCCAGGTCAAGGCTTTGCCATTGAATCGCGGGCTCGCCGGATACACAAGGCCGAATCGGGTTTGTCATCCTTCGGACTGGTCGTTCACCTCCTGTTGCTTCCCACCCCGCCTTGCGGCGACGCAGTTACATTCGGTTACAGGCCGGAGAGCGTATGCCTGAGAGGGACTTTCACCCTCCTGACAAGACACGCTCACGGGCGCACGAT